>NZ_JBSGIV010000039.1:0-66004 GCF_053605225.1 Micromonospora sp. NPDC003944 | reverse complement strand
GTGCCGGATGGCACGGGCCCTTCGCGGTGTGCGGCTCGACGCGGACGCGTCAGCGGGTGGTGTATTCGGCGATCCGGCCGAGCACCCCGTTGAGGAAGCGCGGCGAATCGTCAGTCGACATCTGCCGGGCCAACTCCACGGCCTCGCTGATCGCCACCGCGTCGTCGATCTCGTCGACGTAGAGCAACTCGTAGACGGCGATCCGGGCCAGATTACGGTCGACGATCGGCATCCGCTCCAGCGTCCACCCCTCGGCGTAGCTGGCGATCAGCTCGTCGATCCGGTTGAGGTGCTCGGCAACACCCTCGACCAGACCCACCGCGTAGCCCAGGTGCTCCGGTCGGGGCTGCTCGATCCGCTGCACGTAACCGGCGAGCACCTCCACCGGGGGCTTGTCCCGCAGGTCGGCCTCGTAGAGGACATCCAGCGCCCGCTTGCGCGCCTTGCGGCGCGCCGGCATCTGCTGCTTGGAACCCTCAGCCATCAGGCGCGGCCGAGGTAACGGCCGTCGCGGGTGTCGACCTTGATCTTCTCGCCGGTGGTGATGAACAGCGGAACCGGAACGGTCGCCCCGGTCTCCACGGTCGCCGGCTTGGTGCCGCCGGTCGAACGGTCGCCCTGCAGGCCCGGCTCGGTGTAGGTGACCTCGAGCACGACGCTCGTGGGCAGCTCGATGTAGAGCGGCACACCCTCGTGCTGGGCGACGGTCGCCTCCGCCTCGGGCAGCAGGTAGTTGGCTGCCTCACCGACGGTGCCGCCGGGCACGGTGATCTGGTCGAAGGTCTCCAGATCCATGAAGACGAAGTCCTCGCCGTCGGCGTACAGGTACTGCATCGTGCGCTTGTCAACGGTCGCGGTCTCGACCTTGGTGCCCGCGTTGAAGGTCTTGTCGACCACCTTCCCGGACAGCACGTTCTTCAGCGTGGTGCGCACGAAGGCACCACCCTTACCGGGCTTGACGTGCTGGAACTCGACGACGGCCCAGAGCTCGCCATCCAGGTTGAGTACCAGGCCGTTTTTGAGGTCGTTGGTGGAGGCCATTTCCTGCCTTGATCATCAATTGGCGGACAGACCCTGAGAGTCTACTAGCTGCGTCGAATCGCCCGGCCCCCCGCTCGGGGCCGGCTCTCAGCGGGTGGCCAGATGGTGCAGGGCGAGACGATAGCCGTCGATGCCGAGACCGCAGATCACTCCGGTCGCCACCGCCGACACCACCGAATGGTGCCGGAACTCCTCGCGGGTGTGGATGTTGGAGATGTGCACCTCCACAAGCGGCCCCCGCAGCATGGCGCACGCGTCCCGCACCGCGTACGAGTAGTGCGACCAGGCGGCCGGGTTGAGCACCACGGCGGCGCCCTCGTCGGCCGCCGTGTGCAGCCAGCCGAGCAGCTCGTGCTCCGCGTCGGTCTGCCGGACCGTCACCTCCAGCCCCAGCTCCCGGCCGGTGGCCTCGCAGAGCGCCACCAGGTCCGAGTAGGTGGTCGCGCCGTACACGTCGGGCTCGCGGGTGCCCAGCCGCCCCAGGTTCGGCCCGTTCAGGACGTACACCCTCACCGGTCAGCCACCTCGCGGTAGGCGGCCTCCAGCAACGCGTCGTCCGGACCCTCGAGCATCGCCGGGCGGGCCAGCCCGTCGAGCACCACGAAGCGCAGCCGAGCGCCCCGGGCCTTCTTGTCCACCCGCATCGCGGCCAACAGCTGCGGCCAGGCGTCGGCCGGGTAGCTCACCGGCAGGCCCAGCGCGCCCAACGTGACCCGGTGCCGGTCGGCGGTCGGCGCGTCCAGCCGCCCGGCGAGGCGGGCCAGCGTCGCCGCGTACACCAGACCGACGGCGACGGCGTGGCCGTGCCGCCAGCGGTAGCCCTCGTTCTGCTCGATGGCGTGCGCCAGGGTGTGGCCGTAGTTGAGCACCTCCCGCACGCCCGACTCGCGCAGGTCGCCGGAGACCACGTCGGCCTTGACCCGGATCGCCCGCTCGATCAGCTCCCGGCTCACCGGCCCACGGGGGTCGGTCGCGGCCACCGGGTCGTTCTCGACGAGATCCAGGATCGTCGGGTCGGCGATGAAACCGCACTTGACGACCTCGGCCAACCCGGCCGCCAGGTCGACCGCGGGGAGGCTGTCGAGCGTGGCCAGGTCGGCCAACACCCCGACCGGCGGGTGGAACGCGCCGACCAGGTTCTTGCCGGCGGCCGTGTTGATGCCGGTCTTGCCGCCCACCGCGGCGTCGACCATGCCCAACAGCGAGGTCGCCACCGGCACCCAGCGCACCCCCCGCAACCAGCAGGCCGCGACGAAGCCGGCCAGGTCGGTCACCGCGCCGCCGCCCACCCCGACCACCGCGTCGGTACGGGTGAAGCCGGCCGCTCCGAGCCGGTCCCAGCAGGCGGAGGCGACGTCGATGTGCTTGCCCGACTCGGCGTCGGGCACCTCGATCGGCAGTGGCTCGACGCCGGCGGCGCGCAGCCGCTCGCCGAGCGCGTCCGCGAGGGTCTTGAGCGGAGGCGCGTGCAGCACCGCCGCCCGCGTCGCGCCGGGCAGCAGGCCGGGTAGCGCACCCAGCAGGTCACGTCCCACCAAGACGTCGTACGGCCGCTCGCCGCCGACCGGAATCCGGGTCACCTCGTCCATCGCCGGCAGCCTAGTCCAGCGGTCGGCGCGGCGACGGCGGCTGTCCACCTGCTGGCCGGGTGGCCCAGTCCGCCAGCCGGTGGGCGTGCGCGGCCACCTCGGCGCGCAGCGCGTCCGGGTGCCGCACGGTGAAGGGGCAGCCCAGCCCGGCGAGCAGCGCCGCCATCCCGGGCAGGCTCTCCGCTCGGGCCCGCAGCAGCACCCCGTCGGTGGTGGCGGTCAACTCGGCCACGCTCGGCGGGATGCGGCGGCGGGCGGCGACCAGATCGGTCTCCAGCACGGCCTCCACCTCGTGTGCGTACGGCACCCCGGCCAGCGACCGGGTCACCCAGGCCACCGCCTCGAAGCCGTCCGGCACGGTGAACGTCGCCCCGCCGGGCGTCACCGCGCCGATCCGGTCCAGCCGGAAGGTGCGGACCTCCCCGCGCCGGTGGTCGTGGCCGGTGACGTACCAACGGCCGGCGTGGAAGACCAGCCCGTACGGGTCGAGCTCGCGGTGCGACCGTTCGCCCCGCCAGGAGCGGTAGTCGAGCGCCACCCGCTGCCGGTGCCGGGCGGCCGAGGCCAGCGCGAGCAGGGTCGCCGACGCCGGTCCGCGCTCCTGCTCCGGGCGGCGCAGGGTGAAGCCGAGGTGCTCCTGGACGGCGGCGAGCCGGTCGGCGAGCGCCGCCGGCAGCACCCGGCGGATCTTCGCCAGCGCGGTGGCGGTGGCGGGCTGCTCGGTGCCGAGCCCGACCCGTTCGGCGACCACGAGACCGAGCAGCACGGCCACCGCCTCGTCGTCGGTGAGCATCAACGGCGGCAGCTTGTATCCGGAGTGCAGCCGGTAGCCGCCGTAGCGTCCCCGGTCGGCGGTCACCGGGATGCCCAGCTCGACAAGCGTGCTCGCATACCGGCGCACGGTCCGCTCGTCCACCCCGAGCTGGCTGGCCAG
Source organism: Micromonospora sp. NPDC003944 (assembly GCF_053605225.1). Classification (NCBI taxonomy): domain Bacteria; kingdom Bacillati; phylum Actinomycetota; class Actinomycetes; order Micromonosporales; family Micromonosporaceae; genus Micromonospora; species Micromonospora sp. NPDC003944. Next base: position 62,440 of record NZ_JBSGIV010000039.1, on the reverse strand, counting down.
CTCGGCAGCCGTCGACAGATGCCGGGTCTGCAGCAGTTCGAGAAGGGCCAGCACCCGACCCGCGGGATGTGACACCGGCCACTCCTTCAAACAGGGCGGATTCTGTCCGGTTTCGATCGTACGGTCTGTCGGTACCCGAGAGAAGGAGCGACAGATGGCGACATTCGTGCTGGTGCCGGGATTCTGGTTGGGGGCCTGGGCGTGGCGGGACGTGACCGCGACGTTGCGGGCGCAGGGGCACGAGGTCCATCCGATGACACTGACCGGGTTGGCCGAGCGCGACCACCTCGCCGGCCCGGAGGTCGGCCTGGACACGCACACCACCGACATCGTCCGACTGGTCGAGATCGAGGACCTACGCGACGTGCTCCTGGTCGGGCACTCCGGCGGTGGCATGCCTGTCGCTCAGGCGGCGGACCGGATCCCGGACCGGATCGCCCGGGTCGTCTACGTGGAGAGCGGGCCGCTGCCGGACGGCACGGCGCAGTTCGACACGGTGCCGCCGGAGGAGCAGCAGCGGTTGCGCGCCGCGATCGGCACCGGGCACCTGCTGCCGCCGCCGACCTGGGACCCGGCCGCCGACCCGACGAACCTGGCCGGCCTGGACGAGCCGACGCTCGCGCTGCTGCGGGCCCGGGCCACCCCGCAGCCGCTACGGGCCGCCACCGACCCGGTCCGCCGTACCGGTGGGCGCCCGGTGCCGACCGCGCTTGTCGCCAGCACCTTCCCGCTCGCCCTGGTGCAGCAGATGATCAGGGAGGAGCACCCGTTCTTCACCGGCCTGGCCGACGGCCAACTCCACGAACTGCCCACCGGCCACTGGCCGATGCTCAGCGAGCCAAAAGCCCTAGCCGACATCCTCGACCTGACAACCCGCAGCTGAGGACCCCCCTGCGCCGGTCTTGCGGGTCCGGCTGCCGAGATACCGGGAACGCCCCTCAAGCCGGCACGCGCCGGGTCGAGCCCACCCTCGTCGATCATGGACTTGTGGTGCCCGGTTTGCGGGTCCACGGGCAGTCCGTCCCCCACCACAACTCCATGATCGATGGGGTTGTGGCGGGGCGGGGCCCGCCGGGGGCGGCGTCAGCGTGGGAGCAGGGCGGTGAGGTCGGCGACGACCTCGGTCGGGGTTCGGCCGTCGGTGACCACCGTTTCGGTGGCCACCTCGGCGTAGAGCGGCCGGCGCTGGTCGAGCAGGTGCTTCAGGGTGGCCCGTGGGTTGAGCGCCAGCAGCGGCCGGCCGGCGCCGAGCCCGACCCGCTTCACCGCGTCGGGCAGCTCGACCGAGAGGTGCACCACCCGGTGCCCGATCAGGGCCGCCCGGGTCTCCTCGGCAAGGACCGCGCCGCCGCCGAGGGCGAGCACGCCCGTGCCGCCGGCGAGCGCCGCGGCCACTGCGGCCCGCTCCAGGGTACGGAAGTGCGCCTCACCCTCGTCGATGAAGATCTCCGGGATGGGCTTGCCCGCCATCTGCTCGATGTCGGTGTCGGTGTCGCGGAACTCCACGCCGAGGGTGGCGGCGAGGGCCCGGCCGACGGTGGTCTTGCCGCAGCCGGGCGCACCGACAAGCACGACGACAGGTGCCATCAGCGGATGACCAGCGCGTCGAGGTAGCCGGCCAGGTTGCGGCGCATCTCGGTGACCGAGTCTCCGCCGAACTTCTCGGTGGCCGCCTCGGCGAGCACCAGCGCCACCATCGCCTCGGCGACGACCGCCGCGGCCGGCACCGCGCAGACGTCGGAGCGCTGGTTGATCGCGGTGGCCGGCTCGCCGGTGGTGACGTCCACGGTGGCCAGGGCCCGGTTCAACGACGAGATCGGCTTCATCGCGGCGCGGACCCGCAGCGGCTCACCTGTGGTGATGCCACCCTCCAGCCCGCCGGCCCGGTCGGTGACCCGGCGGACACCGGTCGCCGACGGGATGATCTCGTCGTGCGCCTCCGAGCCACGGGAGCGGGCCTGCTGCCAACCGTCGCCGATCTCCACACCCTTGATCGCCTGGATGGACATCAGCGCGGTGGCCAGCCGGGCATCGAGCTTACGGTCCCACTGGACGTGGCTGCCCAGGCCCGGTGGCACCCCGTACGCCAGCACCTCGACCACGCCGCCGAGGGTGTCGGCGGCCTTCTTCGCGGCATCGACCTCGGCGACCATCAGGGCGCTGGCCTCCGGGTCGAGGCAGCGCAGCGGGTCGGCGTCGATCCGGGCGGCGTCGGACGGCGTGGGCCGCAGCCCGGGCTTCGCGGCCACCGGGCCCAGCTCGACGACGTGCGAGACGATCTCGATGCCGAGCGCCTGCCGGATGAGCGCCTTGGCGACGGTGCCGACGGCCACCCGGGCGGCGGTCTCCCGTGCGCTGGCGCGCTCCAGGATCGGCCGGGCGTCGGTGTGGCCGTACTTCTGCATGCCGGCCAGGTCGGCGTGGCCCGGCCGGGGACGGGTCAGCGGGGCGTTGCGGGCCTGCCGGGCCAACTCGTCGGGGTCGACCGGGTCGGCGGCCATCACGGTCTGCCACTTCGGCCACTCGGAGTTGCCGACCCGGATCGCCACCGGGCTGCCCAGGGTCACGCCGTGCCGCAGCCCGCCGAGCACCTCGACCTCGTCGCGCTCGAACGACATCCGGGCGCCCCGGCCATAGCCCAGCCGCCGGCGGGCCAGCTCGTCGGCGATCACGGTGGTGGTCACCTCGATGCCGGCCGGCACCCCCTCCACCATGGCGACGAGGGCGGGACCGTGCGATTCACCTGCAGTCAGCCAGCGCAACACAGCGGTCAGTCTGTCACGGCCCGCCACCGTCGCGGCGCGCTCCCCACGGCGTCCCGCCCTACGGACGTCACCGCCCGCCCACCCGGTCGTTCTCCTTTGCTCTGCACCCGCCGAGGCGACACCGCTGCGCACGCACCGAGGCGACCTTTGCTCTGCACCCGCCGAGGCGACACCAACCCGCCCGCACCGGGGGCGCGGCGACCAGGCGGCGACCGCGCGGCGCCCGGTGGGCGTGTGCTCAGATCCCCCGGCCGCGCTTGTGCAGGGTGCGCAGCACCGCGTCGGCCCGGACCACCCGACCGGCGACGGCGAGGGCGAGATACGCGCGCGGCTCGCGTGGGTTGCTCCGCAGGGTGCGGCGGGCCCAGCGCAGCGCACCTCGGCGGTCGCCGGAGGCGGCCTGGGCGAACGCGATCTGCCCGGCCACCCGGGCCTCGCCGGCCGGTTGACTCGCGAACTCCGGGTAGCGCTGCAACAACCACTGCAACGCCTCGGAGATGGTGTCCCAGCGTTGCGCGAAGTACGAACGCTTGTGCCAGCGCACCAGCACCGACGGCGTCCGCAGGTTGACGAGCGGCGCGCTGCGCGCGGCCCGGAGCAGGAACTCGTAGTCCTCCGCGTAGCTGCCCGGGATCTCCTCGTCGACAAGCCCGAACCCGTCGCGCAACGCGGTCGCGCGGATCAGGAAGGTCGACGGGTGCAGCTCCGTCATCCGGTCGCGCAGCAGGTCGTCCAGGGTGATCCGGTCCTTGTCGAGCACCCGGTCGACGGTGTGCCCGTCGTAGGCGACGCGGATGCCGCAGCAGACGAACTCGGCGGCGGGGTCACCGGCCAGCGCGTCGACCTGGGCGGCCAGCTTGCCGGGCAGCCACTCGTCGTCGTCGTCGCAGAACGCGACAAGCGCACCCTCGGCCGCGACGGTGCCGCTGTTGCGCGCGCCCGCCAACCCGGGGGTACGGGAGTTGCTGATCACCCGAACCGTGCGGGCCGGGCCGCTGCCCAGCTCGGTCAGCGACCCGTCCGGCGTGGACTGGTCGAACACCACCACGACCTCGATCGGGCCGGCGAAATCCTGGGTCAGGATCGCGCGCACCGCGGCCCGCAGCAGCTCGGGGCGGTCCCGGGTGGGCACCACGACGCTGACGCTCGACTGCTGGGTCATCGGATCTCCTTCGTACCCGGGCGGGGCCGGGACCAGGCCCGCCACCGGGCTGGGCGCGGGGTCGAGCGGGCCACCAGGTCGTCGACGATCTGCCCGACCCGGGCCACCGCCGCCCGTCGTGCCTCGTGTGCCTCCGGGTCCGCGGCCACCGCGTACCGGGATGGGTCGGCCACCCCGGCGGCCAGCGCCTCGTGCAGCGCCTCCCGGGTCTCGCAGAGCGCCACCAGCCCGGCGACGCCGAGGCGGCGGGCGAAGAGCATCTGGTGGTTGTCGACGTGCTCACCACGAGCCGGGTCGCGGGGCACCACGATGGGAAGGTGGCCGTGCCGGCGGGCCTCCAGGATCGTCGCCGGACCACCGTGGCAGACCACCAGGTCCGCGTCGGCCATCGCCTGTTGCAACGCGTCGTGGCCGAGGAACGGCACCGCGCCGGGCAGCTGGGGCGCGGTCGTGTGGCCGTGCTGCACGGTCAGCCCGATCGGGCCGGCGGTCTGCGCGTGCCACTGCGCCAACCAGTCCACCAGCCGGTCGAAGGGGTGCTTGTCCGTCCCCACGGCGACCAGCAGTCGGAGCTGGGCGATCGCCGAACTGTCGCGCTGACGTGGCAGGCGGGTCGCCTCGGCGTCCGGTCGGGGTTGTGGACGCCGCGCGGTGCCGGTCTCCCCGGTCACAGCAGCGTCCCGACGACTGTCGCCTCGGGATACTGCCGGCGCTGCTCGTCCCACTGCACGAGCATCGCGGACAGGAACGGCCGGCAGAGCCGAGCGGTAAGCGTCGGGGTGTCGATCCGGTCGTACACCTCGATGTAGACGGTCGGGATGCGCCGCAGCCGGGCCAGCACCACGAACGGCACCGCCACCCCGGCGCCGGTGGTGACCACGGCGGCGACCCGCCGCGCCCGCAGCACCCGCCAGGCCAGCAGCGCGTTGCGCAGCAGGTTCGGCACGTTGCGGGTGGTCGGGTGGTGTGCCGGCACCAGGTCCTCGCCGGTCAGCAGCGAGACCGCCTCCGGGGTGTCGAAGGTGACCCAGCAGCGCCGCCACCGTTCGTACCAGGGCCGCAGGGCCAGTAGTTGGGCCAGATGGCCGCCGCTGGAGCCGACCAGCAGCAGCACCGGCGCCCCACTGTCGTCGTTGTTGGTGTCCACGCGACTCCCCACAAGTTCGCTTGGAATTTCAGTTCACGCCACGCAGAAGCAGATCACACGATTCCCGGTCGTTGAATAGCGCGACCGGCCGAGATGACGATCTCCACAGCGGCCGGTCCAGCGCGCCGAACGTCCGAGAATCCATCGATCGTCATCACCACCTGCGATTTTGTCGTCACTCTGCGGCGTGCCGCCACGGCCGCGATTCCTCCAGATCAGCCGCTATGTCTTTTCTCGATGACGTCCAAGAGCGCGGGATGCAGTGCGCCGTTCCAGCCCGCGCCCGCGTTCGCGAGTCGCCAGGTCCGCAACCACATCTCCACCAGGTACGCGTCGGCGACGAGCCGGCGCTGCGCCGCGTCGAGGCCGAGCCGCTCGCCGTGCCGGCCCAGATACCCGTCGACGGCCGACGCGGCGACGTCGGCCGGCTCTCCCCGCAACACGAGTGCCCGCTGGAACGCGTCGTGCGCCAGGTCGAAGCCGACCGGCACGTCCGGCCCGCTGTGCTCCCAGTCCCAGGCGACCAACCGGCCGGCGTGCCAGCCCAGGTTCCACGGCACCCAGTCACCATGCCAGTGACCGAACTCCACACTGGTGTCGCCATGCCGACGGGCCAGCGCGGAGACCGCGGCGACCGCCCGCGTGCCGGCCGGCTCGCTCGCGGCGGCCCGGCCGGCCAGATCGGCCAGCCGGTGCAGGAAGCTCGAGTCGACAAGTGGTCGAGGTGTCCCCGCCGGGCCGCCCCGGCGGGCGACCGCCAGCAGCGCGGCGATCCGTGGCGGGTCGTCCACCGGCACACCGCGTACCGCCGGTGGCAACGGCTCGATCACCGCCACCACCTGGCCCGCCCACGACGTCTCGGTGAGCAGCCTCGGCGGGGTCGGGTGGTCGGCGACGCCGACCACCGCGCGCAACGCCCGCAGCGCCGCCGCCTCCGCGCTGACCAGCGCGCGGGTCGCGTCGTTCCAACCGATCTTCGCGTAGCCCCGCGGACGCCCGTCGGCACTGAAGAGTTGCAGGGTGGGCTTGCCGTTCGGGTCGGGTGGGCGGACCCCGAACGCGGCAAGCAGCGGCGTGTCACCCAGGTCGCTGGTGAGCCGCTCGCTCAGCAACAACTCCGCAGCCGGCACCCCGGCCGGCACCGAGACGGTCAACGTCGGAAAGGGCGCGAGCCCCACCCGCCCGAACCGCGCCAGCCCGCCGAGCACCGCCCGCAGCGCGCGCACCTTCGGTGGCCGCAACGCGTTGTACGCCAACAGGGACGCCGCCCCGGCCCGGGGCGCGCCCAACGGCACCAGGAACCGGGCGCGGGCGATCGACGGCACCACCGCGTACCGGGCGACCGCCTGGTGACCGGCCGGCGGAGCGCCAGCCACGGTCAGGCCGACCCGGTCGTCCGGGAAGACCGCGCGGCTCACCCAACCCAGCCCATCCTCGCGGGAACGGGGGTCGGTGGCCGGGCCCGCCGCCGTCGTCACGCCGCCCGGTCCGCCCAGTCGAGGTCCAGTCCGAGCCGCTGACGCAACGCGTCGTTGTACGGCCGGTAGTAGTCGGTCAGCTCGGCGCGCACGGTCGGCTCCAACGGTGCCGAGCGCCGATCGTTGTAGACCTTGAAGTTCGGCAGGTCGTACGCCGGCAGACCGAGGAAGTCCAGGGTGCGCCGGTAGGTCGCGCGCGAGTCGCGGTACAGGTCCTCGCTGGGCAGGAAGAGGATCTGCTCGGAGTCGAAGCGCTCCAACCACGGCTCCAGGTGCTCCAGGTAGCGCCCCCGGGCCCGGTACGTGTACCAGTCGTACGGCTCACTGAACGACTCCGGCTCGGCGATCAACCGCTCCCGCTCCCCCGCCGTGCGCTCCGCCTCGGCGGCGAGGGCGGCGGCGAAGTCCAGTGGCTCGATGTTGTGGGTGCGGCGCTCCTTCCAGTGCGAGTACGCCCGCTCCACCGGGTCGCGCAGCAGCACGATGAGCTTCACCGTCGGCATCAGCGCGGCGACCCGCTCCGCGGCGAGTGGGTGGAACATGTACAGCGGGGCCGCCTCCCCCACCCGGACCGGCCCGCCGTGCCGCTTGGCCAGGGCCTCGCGCTGCCGTTCGGTCGGGAAGTGCGAGCGGTACCAGGCCTCGCCGCGCCCCCAGTGCTCCTCGAAGTAGTGCGCCGACTTGGTGTTCCACGCGGGGAAGAGCCGGGGTACCAGCGGGTGCTGGATGAGGTAGTTCCACAGGGAGGTGGTGCCACCCCGTTTGGTCCCGATGATCAGAAAGTCCGGCAGTGGCCGACGATCGCTGGTGCGCACGCCGTAGTCGACAAGCGACTCCTTCACCCGGGTGGTCACCTGGGTCGGAACCAACTGCTTGACCCGGTCACGGATGGACACCACGACGGACCTCACCTGCCTCTCGTCGATGCCGGGGTGGGCTCGCCGGCCGCGGCCGCGTCGCCCCCTCCACGGATCTGCCTCATGGTCCCCCGGATGCCGGCGCGCACCCGGGGCAACGTCAACATGCCGACGCAGCCGGCCAGCAGCACCGCAAGCGCCACCGCGAGGCCGGGCAGGCCGCGACCGCCCACGAGCACGCCGACACCGGCGGCCAGGCCCACGCCGACGACGGTGGCCACCGCGGCACGAACCATCGCCGCGTCGAACAGCGGCTCCCGCACCACCGACCGGGCGAACCCGGCGGCGGTGAGGTTCTCGGTGGCGATGCCGGCCGCCCAGGCGACCGCCGCGCCCGTCGCGCCGTACCGGGGGATCAGCCACAGACCCAGCGAGACGGTCACCGTCAGCCCGGCCACGGTGGCGATCAGGTGCAGCCCACTGCGCCCGCCCATCAGCAGCAGGCTCTGCACGTTGCCCACTCCGGTGTTGACGAGCATCGCCACCGCGAGCACGGTCATCGCCGGCACGCCGGCGGTGAACTCCGGCCCGAACAGTTGGAGGAAGGCAAGCGCGAAGACCGCCAGCAGCAGGTACACCGGCCAGGACAGCACCAGCCCCCAGGTGGTCAACTGCCGGTGTACGGCCGCGGCCGCGGCCCGCTCACCCCGCCCGAGCAGCCGGGACAACTGCGGAGACACCGCCACCCGCAGCCCCTGCATGGCCAACTGACCGGCAAGCACGTACCTGCCGACGGCCCCGAACACGCCGGCGTCGGCCGGCCCGGCCAGCACCGAGGTGAGCAGCACGCCCACCCACATGTTGCCCGCGTCGATCGCCGCCGAGGCGGCCCGGGGCAACGCGAAGCGCCAGAACGTCGACCAGTCGGCGCGGTGCGGTCGCAGCGTCGCGCCCCGGCCCAGCCCGAGCGGGCCGGCGACCAGGGTGAGGCAGACCAGCAGCGCCAACGCCGCCGGCACCAACCAGCCGGTCATGCCGGCGAGCAGACCACCACCGGCCAGCGCGGCGGCGCCGACGAGCACCGGCCGGGCGACCGGCAGCAGCAGGAACTGCACCCCGACGTACGCCCGGATGGGCCGCACGCAGCGCAGCGCGGCGAGCAGCAGGGTCATCGCGACGACCACCGGCACCGCGGCGAACGTGACGGTGAGCAGCGCCTCGCCGTTGGCGAGGACGTCGCCGAGCAGTCGGGGCGCGAGCGCGTCGGCGGCCAGCACGCCCGCGCCGGCGACCACGAACGCGGTCAGCAGCGGCGGGATCAGCGCCACCGGGAGCACCCGGGCCGCGTCGCCGCGCACCCCGGCAGTGCGCCGGGGCAGCGCCCACATGAGGCCGGTCTCCGCGCCGAGCGTGCAGATCGCGGTGGCCACGGTGACGACCCCGATCGCGGCGAAGAACGCGCCCGCGCCGGCCGTGCCGTACCCCCGGGTGATCACGACGGCCAGGACGAACCCGAACAACCCGCTGGTGGCGGCACCGAGCAGTCCGGCGACTCCGCTACGGGCGCTGCGGCGGGTCTCGGCCGAGCCGGCGTCCCCGGCGGGTGACGGCGCGGCCGGGCCCTCGGCGGGACCCTGCGTCGGCCGGCCCTCGTCGGCGTCGGCCGGCGGTCGGGTGGCGGCGGTCACGCGGGCACCGCCGCGTTCCGGGCGGCCGGCGGTGGCGACCCGACCAACCGGGTCAGCCGTTCACGTTCGGTGAGCGCCATGGCGAAGGCGACCGCGAAGAACGCGACCGCCAGGTTCTGGTTGGCCATGCCGTAGAACGGGATCTGCACGAGGCAGACCACCGGCACCACCGCCAGCCACTGCCCGGCCGCCGACGTCGCCCGCGCGCAGATCACCGCGGCGGCGACGAACCACGCCAGGAAGCAGAGCAGCGCGGGTACGCCGTGACTGAACAGCACCATCCACAGCTGCCCCTGGGTGCCGATCGGCGCGGCCGCCGACACGGTGTCGACGTTCACCGGAGCGCCGTAGCCCAACCACGGCGACTCCTGCACCCGGCGGATGACCTCGGTGTAGAGCGAGAGGCGGTCGGTGTTGGTGTCGCTGGAGTCGACCCGTTTGCTGATCAGCTCGGTGATCGGAATGAACAGTGTGGCCACCGCGCCGATCACGACCACCCCGACGATCGACGCGGCCACCCGGACGTTGCCGCGCAGGCTGGCGCGCACCCCGAGCACCGCCAGCCCGGCGCCGAGGCTGAGGAACATCGCCCGGTTGAGGGTGAGGAACGCCGGCGCCAGCGACAGCGGCAACGACGCCAGTAGCGCCCAGCGCAGCACCCCCTGCCGACGCAGCATCGCGAAGGCCACCACGCAGGGCAGGGTCATGGCGTACGCGCTGCCGTAGTTGTTGGTGTACGCGAACGGCGCGGCCGGCCGGTAGATCGGGTTCAGCGAACGGGCGCTGTATTCGGCGGTGGTGAGGTGCACCATGTCCTGGATGAACGGGGTGCCGGCCACCCCGCCGGGCAGCAGCACCTCCATCGGGGTCGTCATGGCCAGCCGGGGCACCAGCACCCCGAGCCAGCCCAGCGCCACCAGCCCGAACCAGAACGCGCAGAGCGGGGTGAGCACCGCCACCAGGCTGGCGCGTTCCCGGGCGGCGGCGTAGACGTACACGCCGACCACAAGTGCGGTCAGGTAGAAGGCCAGCCGCAGGGCGAACGTCAGCAGCGAGGCGGGCGACGACAGTTGGGTGGCGCTGACCACCACGATGGCCAGGAAGAGCAGCCAGATGCCGACCGCCGGCGGCAGCGGCACACGCCCCCGGGTGAGCAGCAACGCGAGCAGCAGCGCACCCAGCAGCGGCCAGCCGAGGTAGAACGCGCCGAGCAGCCACCAGAGCGGCACCAGACCGAACATCATGGACAGCGGCCAGAGCGGCAGTTGCGGCGGCGCGGGCGGCGGCATCGGCCCGGCAGCCTCCGGGGCGCCTCCGGGCGGTGGTTCGGTCGCCGGGGCGCGGGTCACCGACACGCTCAGGCCCGGCCGTTGCGGGTGAGCACGAAGCCCAGCGGGGTGACGCCGGCGGCGCGGAGCCGCTCCACCAGGCGGCGCAGGTCGCTCTGCCGGGTGCGGTCCCGCTCGACGACCACCACCGCGCTGCCCTGCCGGGCCACGGCCACGCCACGCTCGTCGGACTCGGCCGGCGGAGCGTTGAACAGGACCAGGCCATGGTCCGCGCCCTGCCGCCAGGTGCCGAACCGGACACTGCCCACACCCACGGCGACCTCGTCGGGGCCGACGACGCGGCCGTTGTCCGGGCGGGCGGACGACACCCGCGGCAACGTCAGCGTGGCGTCCGGGTCGGTGGACGGGCGGGCGCCGGGCGGGTGCGGGGAGGGTCGGCGGGCGGGTGTGCCGTCCGTGGCGGCACCGGCGGCAGGTGTGCTGCCGGCCGGCCGGGGCTTGGGCACCAGCGGCCGGGACGGGTCGATGGGCAGCCGCCCCCGGTCGGCGAGCACGCTGGCCCGTAGCCGCTCGATCCGGCCGCTGTCGTCGGCGACGAAGACCTCCCGACCGTCCACGGCGAGCGCCACCGCCAGCCCTGCGGTGAGCGCCGTGGCGTCCTCCCGGGCGGTGACAAGCGCCACCCGGGCGGGTTGCCGGACCCGCTCGGCGACCGCCATCGCCACGTACCGGACGTCGGCGTCGACGGCGCGGGGACTACCCCGGAACGCCGGCCGGCGCACCGTGCCGAGCAGCGGGAGGCCGGAGGCGTCCCGGCCGTCGGCGACCGAGCGGACCCGCCTGTCGGTCGACTCCCAGAGGTACGCCAGCACGATGCCGACAAGCGCGCCACCGAGCAGGCCGGCGACCAGGTAGAGCGGCCGGTGCCCGGCGGAGGTGACGAGCGCCTTCTCGGCGGTCTGGGTGACCCAGCCGGGGTTGACGTCGACCGCCGCGATCTCGGTACGGGCGGCGTTGAGCTGGGTGAGCTGGTTGTTGATGCCGGCCAGCTCGGCGACCAGCGCGTCGCCGGCGGCGGTGTCCTTGGCGGTGTTCGCCCGCTTCTGCAACGTGGTCTGCTGGGCGGCGACCTTGGTGATGCTGGCGTCGTAGGAGCGCAGCATCTCGGCGCGCTGCTGCTCGTACATGGCCCGCCGCACACTGAGGTAGGCCTCGGCGGCCCTGTTGGCGCTCTGCACGGCCTGGTGGGCCTCGCGCGCCTGGTAGGTGAAGCGCAGGATCTGCCCGCCGGTGGGCACCTCGACCTCGAGCGCGTCGCGGATGTCGCGCGGGTCGCCACCGGCCGACTCGGCGAGCTGCTGCACCACCTCGGTGCCGGTGGCGATGCCGCTCTCCACGTTCATGTTGACCGCGCGGTCGGCGCCCGCGCCGCTGGGGGTGAAGGCGTCGGTCACCACCGGCCGGACCGCGACCACGGCGCTCGCGGACTGCGCCGCCGGCACCAGCAGCACGTAGCCGAGCGCGGCGAGCAGACCGACCATGGCGACCGCCGCCACCAACCGCAACCGGTGCATCGGCACCCGCAGCAGGTCGGTAAGTGTCACGGCGCGCGAGGTGCCGGCGGACGGGCCGTCCGTGGGCCAGGAACCGGGCGCTGCATCAGTCATGGAACTTCTTCACCGTCTGTTGAGGATTGCCGACGACCACGACGCCGGGTGGCACGTCCGCGCGGACCACCGTCGCGGCGCCGACGACGCTGTCCCGGCCGACCCGCACGCCCTTCAGGACCAGGGCGTGCGCACCGACCCAGACGTTGTCCTCGAGGACGATCGGGGCACGGGTGAGCGGGCTGGGCGGCGCGTGCCGCTGCTCGGGGGGCAGGTTGTGGAAGTCGTTGTCGAGCAGCTCGCAGTCCGACAGAAGGCACCTGTCGCCCACTGTCACCGACGTCCAGGTGCCGATCCAGGTGGCGTTGAGCAGGCAGTCCGCGCCGACGCGAACCTCGCCGGGGCCCGCGAAGCGGACGAGCTTGTTCAACCGGGTACGGTCACCGATGGTCACCCGCACACCGCGCCGCAACCGGATCCGGCCGCGGATCTCGACGTCCCGACCGAGCGTCAACCGCCGGTAACGGAGCTGATACCAGCCGCGTTTGACCGCGAAGACCAGACGCACCACGCGTCTCGTTCGGATGCCAGCGGCGCCGAGCAACGACCCTCCCCCACCATCGCGGGCCGGCGGCGGTGGTACCGCCACCGGCCCAACGTGAACAATCTACCGATGCTCCGTTACGAACGGTTGACCCTTACTGTACGGAGAAGAATGTCGATGGGGTAGACCAGGACAACTCGGGCGTTGCGGTGCTGATGACGGTCGCCGTGGTGCCGTTGACCACCGCCGTCGGGGCGGCCGTCGGGTCGAACGGCACGCTCCGCAGCGCGCCGTCGGTGGAGCCGTAGACGATCCGGCCGCCCACCCAGGCCATGCCTCGCACCGCGGACCAGGTCACACCGGTGGTCGGCAGGGTGAACTCGGTGGCGCCGAGGTAGTTGCCGTCGATCTCGAAGTAGCGGTAGTAGAGGTTGTTGGCCCCGGTCCGGGTGTAGTAGAGCCGGCCGTCGAGGAAGAACGCGCCGGTCAGCAACGCCGGGTTGTACCAGTCGTTGTAGCCGGACGCCTCCCACGGAGCGCCGATCGCGCCGCCGTTGAAGAGCGAGACGTCGATCCGGCTGCCGGTGGGCGTGCCGGCCACCGTGTGCGACCAGTAGATCCGGTCGTCCACCCGCCAGGTCGCGCCGGCCGCCGTGTACGCGGGCTGGCTGACGCTTGTCGCGGTGCCCAGCGCGGTGCCGTTGAACGGCACCTTCGCCACGGTGCCCGAGGCGGTGCCCAGGTAGAGGTTGCCGGTGGTCGCCGACGGCGGGTTCTTCGGGATGAAGGTACGCCCGCCGGAGAGCGGGAACATGCCGAGCCGGCCGTGGTACTCCTCGCCCATGCCGTCGGAGTTGTGCCCGAAGTAGAGGCCGTCCGAGCCGCGCCACAGCACCGGCACCGACGAACCCCAGTTGCTGGTGCCCGACGGCATCGAGGCGCTGCCACTCCGGCGCGGGTTCCAGTTCACCGGCATGCCGGTCGCCGGCGTGACGGCGGCGATGCCGAGTCGGTCGACCGCGCCCGGGCCCGCGTTGTCGCTGGCGTTCGGGTTGTTGACCCAGCGGAAGTGCCCACCCAGGTAGATGACGTTGTCGGCCACCTCGACCGAGGTGATGGTGTCGTTGCCGGTGTAGTCGACCCAGGTGGCGAGCAGGCCACTGCCCCGCGCGGCGGTCTCGAAGCGGACCAGGGCGTCGCAGTACGCGGCCGGCCAACCGGCGCCGCCGTTGGTGCCGACCACGAACCAGCTACCGTCGCCGCCGAACTTCACGTCCTGCACGTAGTGGACGAAGGTCGTCGGCGCCGCGCACGGCGGGACGAACTTGTCGGTGCTCCAGTCGAGCACCGTGGGGGTCCCGGAGACGTCCACCAGCGCCATCTGGTTACGCGGCAGGTCGTTCACGAGCGTGAAGTTGCCGCCGACGACGAGGGTGTCGCCGTCCGGTGCGACGTCGATGGTCCAGACGTACGACGTGGTGCTGTGCCGCCCCACGGTGGCGTCGATGCTGAAGCTCGAATCGATCGCACCGGTGGTCGCGTTGAGCCGGCCGAGGCCGGAGTGCGCGGTGCCGTTGAGCCAGTTGAACGCGCCGGCCACGTACAGCCAGTTACCGTCCAACGCCAGGTCACGGACCGTGCCGCCGTCCGAGCGCCCGACCCAGCTGTCGATGATCGCGCCGGTGGAGGGGTTGAGCGCCACCAGGTTCTTCCGGGAGACGCCGTTGACGTTCTTGAAGGCGCCGCCGACGATCAGCGTGCCGCCGGGGCCGGCGAGCAGGGTGTTGACCGCGCCGTCGAGCACCGGCAAGAACGTGGTCGACATGGTGCCGGTGGTCCGGTCGTACGCGAAGAGGTAGCGCTGGGTGACCCACGCGGAACTGGCGGTCTGCCGGAGCTGGGTGAAGCTGCCGCCGACGAAGACCGTGTTGCCCACCTGCGCGAAGGCGCGGGTCTCACCGTCTCGCGCGTGCGGGGTCGTGTCGGCGGGGTTCGCCGACACCAGGGTCGCCGTCGCCGGGACCGGTACCACCGCAGCCGACGCGGTCGTGGGCACGCCCAGAGCTGCGGCGATGATCGCCAACGCGACCATCCCCGCCCGAGTACGACGACGTCCTGCGGAACGCCACAAGTGCGAGAGTTTGGGCACGCTGCGCCTCCAGATTGGATGAGAACCCGAGGTAGCGTGCCTCGTCCAGCCTGGTAAACAAAATCCGCCGATTGGGCGGTGCATGAATCCGCAAGCCGACAGAACGCCGGAGGATCGGTTTGTCCGACCCCCGGCGAACGCCGTCGCGTCAGTCCAACTGGGTCGTCAGCGGCTACCTCCGGTGGGTTGCCGCAGGTAGGGATCCTGCCCCGCCTTGGCGAAGCCGGCCACCGCCGAGGCATCGTGGTTCATCGTCATGTCACAGGTCGACGTGCGGCTGGTCATGCCGGCCGAGTTGAAGTAGATGGCCGCCTTGATCTTCGGGTGCGCCTTCAGCGCCGCCGGGAACTCCTGGAACCAGCGCTGCTTGGCGCTCGGGTCGGCGGCGTCGAAGTTGGTGCCGAACTCGGCGAGCATCCGGGGCTTACCGGCGCCGATGCCGTTGTCGTCCAGCCAGCGGTAGAAGCCACCGACAGTCGTGCTCGGGCTCTTCCAGACCGTACTGCCGTTGCAGACGTGGAAGTTGTACGGGTCGTAGGCGACCCAGTCGACGTACTGGTCGCCCGGGTACAGCCCGGCGTACCGGGAGTAGTGCCCGGACCAGCCCATCATCGTCCAGACCCAGACCGCATTCGTCGCGCCCGCGTTGGCGAACCGGGCGTGCACGTAGCGCCAGGCCCGGACGAAGTCGGCGTCGCTGCCCTTGTTCGGCTCGTCCTCCGGCTCGTGGTCGAAGCCGATGAAGACCGGCACCCCGGCGGCCTTGATCCGGCCCGCGACCGCGTCGATGGTGCCGTCCTGCTTGCCGCCGTAGACATCCGACCACTTGAGAGTGGTGCCGGCGGAGAAGTCACGGGACTCCCAGGCGAAGAACATCAGCCGGCCCTCGCGCATCTGCTGCTGTTCGTACATGTCGGGGAAGGCGCCGTTACTGCCGGCGTTGGAGAAGTCGTGGTAGCGGTGCACGATGTCGAACTTGCGCCCGACCTGCGCCTCCACGTCGGAGACGGCCTTGCCGTGATCCCAGCCGCCGGCTGCCCCGGCGGGCGAGTACATGCCCCACCAGGCTCCGCAGGACGGCACGAGCTTGTCCGAGACGGACCCACACTTGCCGGCCGGGAGGGTGCCGCTGGGGCTCGGGCTGGGCGTCCGGGTCGGCGCGACTGTCGGTGACGGCGTCGGCGCCGCGGTGGTCGGCGGCGCGCTCGGTGACGGCGGCGGAGCCGGCCTGGTGGTCGGCGCCGACGACGGTCGGGCCCCGAGGTCGTAGCTGATCAGCAGGCTGGGCCGCAGGTCCGGGTTGCGGTTCTCGACCGACGCCCAGTAGATCCGGCTCTCCAGGCCACCCTGCGCGAGCGAGACCGTCCAGGTGCCGTTGCCGGTGACAAGCTTGGAGACGTCCCACTCGTTGAGGCCCTTGGACACGCTCGTCACGCTGTCGAGTGGCGCACCGGCCGGTGTCAGCGGGGGCCGCGACTCGCGGGCGCTCAGCGGCGAGGCGTGCGCCGTGACCGTGGCGGCGAACTGCTGCCAGGCGTGCACCCGCAGCGTCGCCCGGATGTTGACCGCGGCGGCCGGCACGGTGGTGACCGCGAACTCGATGACCGCCTCGCGAGCACCGCGCGGGTTGCCGTCGCAGCGGGTCGCGCAGGTGGCGAGGGTCGTCTTGGCCGCGTTGTCACCGTCCTGCGACACCGCGGTCGCGGTGGTGTCCGCCGCCGCCCGGATCGACAGGTCGTCGCTGGCCAGTAGCGGCATCATGGTCGCCACGATGCCGGCCACCACCGTGCCGCCGACCACGCCGATGGCAATCGCCTTACGGCGGGGTCCGGAACGGAACCGGGTGATGCGGTGCAGTCCGTGCCTGGTCAAGGAAACTCCTTGTGTCTGCGTCCGTAACGGTGTGCAGCGTATCGATGACCAGGGCACGTCGTGAGGAGGACAGTTTTCCGTAAGCGCGTCTTAACCGTGAGCTAAGAATCTGGCCGGGAGTTGATCCGCGTCGAACTCCTGGACAGAGGGCACGGGTGGGCTCAACCCTCCGTCACACAGTGGGTGGGGTCGAAGACCGGATCGGCGATTGCGGTCAGCAGCCGTTTGGCCGGCGCGTAGGTGGGATCGACGTGGCGTCCAAGGACGATGGCAGCCGCAGTGCTGGCACCGGCGGTCTTCAGGGCATGCGCCAGTGACTGGACCCGGGCTCCGGTCGTCCAGGTGTCCTCGAGAATCAGCGCATGGATCGGCACGCGAGAGGTGGGCACGAGCGGCGCAAACCAGTCGGCGTGGAAGTCGTGGTCGTCTGCCCCGTAGTCCGAATTGACCGAACTGACAATCCAGGGCAGGCCGAGTCGGTTGCCGACAAGAGCCGCGAGTGGATGCGGCCCAGCGCGACCACGTGTACTCGGGACGGTGATGACATGCGTCGGTGATGCGCCGACACGGTCCGCGATACAAGCAAGATGGTCTCGTAGGAAGAGCAGCAGCAGTGCGAGCAGGCTCCGCCGCGCCTGCTCGGAGCGCGCTGCACCCTTGTACGACCGCAGATTGTGATGATGCTGCCAGGTTCGTGGTGAGTAGGAGACCGGTACGACCAGGTCCGCCAGGATGCCGTCGGACTGCGTGAGATGGGATTGGCAGCGGAAGCAGACCGAGTAGCCCTCGCTACGAACACCCCGGCACGTGGGGCAGACCCATGAGTACACCGGTAGTGGGTTACGTAGATACCCGCGCTGGACTTCCACATAGCGGCTGATGATGGTCCAGCGCTGGTCAGCGAAGGGCGAAGTCAGGGAAGCTCTCCAGACCGGCGCCGGTGGGGTGGTAGCTGAGGATGTCGTCAACGGCCTCCAGCAGCTGTGCGGTGCCGTGAACGACGTAGACCCCTGGGTTCTCGGCGAACGTCCTGGCCCAGTTGCACTGCATGACCTGGCTTGTGAGAACGACCGGACGGCCGTGCTGAAGGGCCAGCCGGGCCTGAATCCTCGCTCCGCTGGTTTCACCCGCCTCGACAACGACGGTCGCGACTGCGTACCCACTCATGACGGCGTTGCGCATCGGAAAGCTCTGCCTGCTCGGTGCAGCATCAGGCCAGAACTGGGAGACCACGAGCCCAACGTCGGCGATGTGGTCCTGGAGACCTCGGTTACCTGATGGGTAGTAACGGCGGATGCCAGTGCCGAGGACGGCGACAGTGCGCCCGCCGGCCTCCAACGCAGCGGAGTGCGCGGCGGTGTCGATGCCGGCTGCGAGCCCACTCACCACCGTCACCCCGCGGCCCGCAAGCGTCGTGGCGACGGCCCGGGCAATCCGAAGACCCTCGTCGCTGGCCTTGCGGCTGCCGACGACGGCTACCGCCCGATCATGAACCCGCAGATCACCCTTACTGAACAGGATCGGCGGCACCTCTCGGATGCCGAGCAACTGGGCTGGATAGGTGTCGTCGAAGAACGCGTGGACACCGACGCCATCCCGCTGCCAGTCGGCGACCTCGGCAAGGGCCTCGCTGATCAGATCGGTGGTCGAATCCCCCTCGGGGAAGAGCGTGTCGGAGTGGCCGACCATGCGGTCGAGGACCGCCCTGGCACTGCCGTTCTCCTGGATGTCGAGAGCGACCTCCGACCAGCGCGTCTGTTGCAGGCGAAGTAGCGCAACCAGGGACGCCCGCTCGATCGCCACCGTGTCCATGGAAGGGATCGTAGGCCCTGGGGTGCGCGCCTGGCTCGACCATCCAGGCCAGCGTTGCGGGTACGAACTTCCAGAGCCCCTCATTCCTCGAACATATGTTCCAGACGGTAATGAATCAAGCTTGACCCGATCGTTCAGCTCGACCCGTCAGCTTGTCCGCGCGGCAGCCAACGCGGCGGCCATCGCCGCTCTCGGCGCGGGCACGCCGGTGAACTGCTCGAACTGCCCGACCGCCTGGGCCAGCAGCAGATCCAGACCGGAGACGATCCGGCAGCCGGCCGCGTCGGCGGCGGTCGCCAGCGGCGTCGGCCACGGGTCGTAGAGCGCGTCGAAGAACACCGCGCCCGCTCGCCACGCCACCGCGCCGGCCAAGGGGTCGGCGACCCCCTTCGGCACCGTGGACACGACCACGTCCGCGGTGGCGAGCTGTCGGGGCGCGTCACCCCACGGCGCGGGCGTCAGCGCGACGCGCAGCGCGTCGCCCACCGGACGCAGCTCCTCGACCGCCTCCGCTCGACGGGCCACCACCGTCACCGACGAGCAGGCCAGCTCCGCCGCCGCCGCGAGCGCGGCGCGGGCCGTCCCGCCGGCGCCGAGCACCGTCACGGCGGCACCGGCGGTCACCCCGGCGTCGGTGAGCACCCGCACCATGCCGGCGACGTCGGTGTTGTCCGCGTACCAGGAGCCGTCCGGACGGCGTACCAACGTGTTGGCCGCGCCGACGGCGGCGGCGACCGGCGACGCGGCGTCGGCCACGGCGAGCGCCGCCTCCTTGCCCGGCATGGTCACCGACAACCCGGCCCACTCCGGGCCCAGGCCGGCGACCAGATCCGGCAGCTCCGCCGCCGCGCACTCGATCCGAATGTACGACCACCCGGTCAGCCCGGCGGCCACGTAGCCGGCAGTGTGGATCACCGGGGAGAGGGAGTGCGTGATCGGCTTGCCCAGCACCGCGGCCCGACGGGTCGCCTCGGTCACCCCGCACCACCCAGCGCTGCCGCCGTGTTCCGCATCACTCTCCGTCCTCCCGAACCCTCGGATCGACCATACCCAGCAGGCAGGTCGAGCCACCAGATACCCACTACTGCGGACCGCAACCGGGAGGTAAGCGCTTGACGCTCATCGATGGGAGTGAAAACATTTCCGGCGACGGTACGGCCGATCCAAAAATGGGGGGAACCTTGAACAAACGCATTCTGCGTGCCCTGATCGCAATTGCCGCGGTCTTCAGCCTCTCGCTGATGATCGGCGCGCCCGCCAAGGCGGACCCGGCAGCGGGCAGCTGGTCGGACAACCACGAGCTGTGCAACTCCAGCTCCTGCGTGCGTGCCGGCAACATCGTGCGGCTCTGGCAGGCCATCATCTGGGCCGACGACCTGAGCGGCTCCGTCGGCACCAGCTTCATCGACGGGGAGTACGGCTCCAACACCGCTGCCAAGACCAGGACCTGGCAGGACGTGATGAACATCGGCATCGACGGCTCCGTCGGGCCGCAGACCTGGGGCGAGGCGTACGGCGCTGTCAACCGCAACACGGGCTTCGACACCAGCACCCAGACCGGCTACTTCTACTACGGCTACAACCGCACGTTCGGTCTGCGTAAGCAGAACAGCAACGGCGTGTGGACGTTCCTCAACCCGCGCACCGGCACGTGGACCGGCACGAGTCACTGACAATGACGCAGTAATTGCGCATCGCGGCTGACTGAAACGTAAAGGCTCCCTTCCCGATGGCGACCACAATTGCGGTCGCAATGGGAAGGGAGCCTTTACGTGTGACCGGGCCGGTCAGATGATGCCGGCCTCCCGAGCCTTGTTCTCGTTGCGCTGGTGCTGCTCGTACGTCTCGGCGAACGCGGAGTGGCCCTGCTTGTCGATCGCCACGAAGTAGAGCCACTTGCCGGTCGGCGTGTCCATCGCCCCTTCCAGGGCCTGCTTGCCCGGGTTGTTGATCGGGGTGGGGATCATGCCGCGCAGCTTGCGGTTGTACGGGTTCTTCTGGTCGTCCAGCTCGGCCGCCGTCATCTGCTTGGACGACTTGGTCGGTTTGCCGATCGACTCCAGGTAGTAGTTGACCGTGACGTCCATTTCCAGGCAGTTGCACGGGAACTCGCCGTACGCCCGGTTGTAGGCCACCCGGGCGACCTTGCCGAGGTCGTCCTTGTTACCGGCCTCAGCCTGCGCGAGGGACGCCACGATGAGCGCCTCGTACGGGCTGACCTTGCGCTCCTCCTGCACCCGGTCGGCGAACTTCATCTCCCCGCTTACCGAGAGGAAGCGGTTCACCATCAGCTTGAGGATGCTCTCGGCGGTGGACTTCGGCGGGATCTCGTAGGTGTCCGGGAAGAGGAAACCCTCGATGGACTTGACGCTCTTCTTGCCGTCGCCGCGCGTGAACCACCAGTCCGGGACGCCGAGCCCCTCCGGGTCCTTCGCGGCGGCCTGGAAGTTCTTGACCGGGATCTTGGTCTTCTCGGAGAGCAGCTTGTAGATGTTGAAGCTGGTGCGGCCCTCGGGGATGGTCAGCCCGTTGACGATCTTGTTCTTCAGGTCGAGCATCGCGGTCACCGCGTTCGCGCCGCTCATCTGCTTGCGCAGCTTGTACGTGCCCGGCTGGATGTTCTTGCTGCGTGAGTTGGCTTCGGCCGCCTCGATGAAGGCCTTCTGGCTCTTCACCACGTCGGCCGCCACGAGGGCGTCGGCCATGTCGGCGAGCAGCGCGCCGCTCTTGATCTCGACGGTGATCTCACCGGCCCCGCCGCCGTCGTAGTCGGGGGTGACGAAGTAGTTCTGGATGCGGTCGAAGCCGTAGAACGCGCCGCCGCCGATGCCGCCCAAGAGGAGCAGAGCCATCAACAGAGCCAGGAACGTCTTTCCCCGGCCGCCGCCGGACCCGCCCTTGCGCTTGCGGAAGCCGCGCCGGTGCCGACCCTTCTCACCCCGCTCCGGCTCGTCGAACCCAAGGTCCAGATCGTCGATCATTACGTCCGCCTCCGCTGCGCGTCCAGCCAGCTCTGCAGGATCTCCACCGCGGCCGCCTGATCGACAACCGCACGTTGACGTTTACCTCGGACGCCACGCTCGGCAAGCCTACGAGAAGCGACCACGGTCGACATCCTCTCGTCGGTGAGCGTTACCGGGACAGGCGCCACCACATCGACCAGTCGGTCAGCGTACGCCTTCACATGGGCGGCCGCAGGGCCGTGCTTGCCGGCGAGATTGACCGGAAGGCCGACGACGACCCCGACGGCCTCATGTTCGGCCACCAACGCGGCCAGCTCGGCGAGGTCGCTCGGCAGCGCGTCCGGCGCCGCCGTGAGGTCGCGGGCAAGCGTGACCAGCGGCGTCGCCAGGATCCCGTCCGGATCCGAGCGGGAGACACCCACCCGCACCTGGCCGACATCCACGCCGATCCGCACCCCACGCGTCAACTCAGCCACCGACGGTCACCCCCGGCCGGGTACGAACCAGGGCGGACCAAACGGTCCGCCCTGGCTGACAGTGATGGTTCGTCACGCCTCAGTGATCGCCTTCTCGACGGTGAGCAGCAGCTTCGGCGCTTCGGCCGCCGGCAGACCGCCGCCCTGGGCGAGGTCCGGGCTGCCACCCCCGCGCCCGGAGAACGCCGCCTTCACCAGGTCCGATGCGGCCAGGCCCCGGCTGCGCGCCGCCGCGTTGACCGCCACCACCAGCGACGCCTTGCCGTTGGACCGAGCCGACACCGCGACGACCGCCGGCCGTGCCGGGTCGATCTTGCCGCGGATCTCCTGGGCCAGGGTGCGCACGTCGTTGCCGGCCGCGCCCTCCGGCGCCTCGGTGCCCACGTACGCGACCCCGTGCACGTCCTTGGCCTGCGCCGCGAGCGCCGACGCGCCGCCAAGCACCAGCTGGGCGCGCAGCTTCTCCAGTTCCTTCTCCGCGTCGCGGAGCTGGGTGACGGTCTGCTCCACCCGGTCGGCCACCTGGTCGTTGGGCACCCGGTACAGCTCGGCCAACCGGGAGACCAACAGGTGCTCCTTGGCCAGGAAACCGAAGGCGTCCATGCCGACGAGCGCCTCGACCCGGCGGACGCCGGAACCGATCGACGACTCGGAGAGGATCTTCACGAGGCCGAGTTGCGCCGAGCGGGCCACGTGCGTGCCGCCGCACAGCTCCCGGGCGTAGTCGCCCACCTCGACGACCCGCACCTCCTCGCCGTACTTCTCGCCGAAGAGCGCCATCGCGCCGATCTTCCGCGCCTCGTCCAACGAGGTGATGAAGGCGTGCACCTCCAGGTCGGCCAGGAGCACCTCGTTGACCTGCTGCTCGACGTCGCGCAGGACGCTCGGCGACACGCCGGTGGGGGTGTTGAAGTCGAACCGGAGCCGACCGGGGGCGTTCAGCGACCCGGCCTGCGTGGCCGACTCACCGAGGAAGTTCCGCATGGTCTGGTGCACCAGGTGCGTGGCGGTGTGCGACCGGGAGATCGCCCGACGCCGGGTCGTGTCGATCTCGGCGAAGCCGGCCTCACCGGCACGGACCTCGCCCCGGATCACCCGGGCACGGTGCACGATCAGGCCGGGCACCGGCTGCTGCACGTCGAGCACCTCGACCTGCCCGCCGCCAACCGTGATCATGCCCTGGTCGGGCTGCTGCCCACCGCCCTCGGCGTAGAACGGGGTGGTGTCCAGCACCAGCTCGATGGTGTCGCCCTCGGTCGCCGCCTGACGCGGGCCGTCGGCGCCGAGCAGCGCCCGCACCGTCGACTCGCGGGACACCTCGCTGTACCCGGTGAACGTCACCGGGCCACCCGCGTCGAGCACCGACCGGTACGCCGACAGGTCCACGTGGCCGGTCTTGCGCGCCTGCGCATCGGCCTTCGCCCGGGTCCGCTGGTCGGCCATCAGCCGCCGGAAACCCTCGTCGTCGACCGTGAGGCCCTGCTCCGCGGCGATCTCCAGGGTCAGGTCGATCGGGAAGCCGTACGTGTCGTGCAACTGGAACGCCTTCGCCCCGGACAACGCCGAGCCACCCGCCGTGCGGGTCTCCGCGATCGCCGTGTCCAGGATCGTGGTGCCCGCACGCAGGGTCGACAGGAACGCCTCCTCCTCCGCGTACGCGTAGTCCGCGATCCGGTCGAAGTCGGTCGCCAGCTCCGGGTACGACGGGGCCATGCAGTCCCGCGCCACCGGCAGCAGCTCGGGCAGCGCCCGGTCCTGCCAGCCCAGCAGCCGGATCGACCGGATCGCCCGGCGCATGATCCGCCGCAGCACGTACCCACGGCCCTCGTTCGACGGGGTCACCCCGTCGCCGATCAGCATCAACGCCGTCCGCACGTGGTCCGCGATGACCCGCAACCGCACGTCGTCCGGGTGCGACTCACTCGCCACGTGCCCCGAGTGCGCGCCGTAGCGCTTCCCGGTCAACTCGGCCGCCCGGGCAAGGATCGGCCGGACCTCGTCGATCTCGTACAGGTTGTCCACACCCTGCAGGATCGACGCCATCCGCTCCAGGCCCATGCCGGTGTCGATGTTCTTCGCCGGCAGGTCACCCAGGATCGGGTAGTCCTCCTTGGTCGTTCCCGGACCCCGCTCGAACTGCATGAACACGAGGTTCCAGTACTCCATGTAGCGGTCCTCGTCGACCGCCGGACCACCCTCACGCCCGTACTCCGGACCCCGGTCGTAGAACAGCTCCGACGACGGACCGCACGGCCCGGGGATGCCCATCGACCAGAAGTTGTCCGCCTTGCCCCGACGCACGATCCGCTCCGCCGGCACCCCCACCGACCGCCAGATCTCGAACGCCTCGTCGTCGTCGAGGTAGATCGTCGGCCAGATCCGCTCCGGATCCAACCCGTAACCACCCTCGGCGACCGGCTTCGTGGACAACTCCCAGGCCAGCGGAATCGCGCCCGCCTTGAAGTAGTCGCCGAAGGAGAAGTTGCCGTTCATCTGGAAGAACGTGCCATGCCGGCTGGTCTTGCCGACCTCGTCGATGTCCGGGGTGCGGATGCACTTCTGCACACTCACCGCCCGCTGGTACGCGGGCGTCTGCTGACCCAGGAAGTACGGGACGAACTGCACCATGCCGGCGTTGACGAACAACAGGTTCGGATCGCTGATGGCGGGCAGCGGAGCGGACGGCACCACGGTGTGGCCATTCGCCTCGAAGTGCGCGAGGTACCGCCGCTTGATCTCCGCCGTCTTCATCGCTGGTGTTCCTCCGGAAAGATTTCTCGATCGCCGATCCGCGGGTCCTCCCGCAGCTCGGCGAACTGATCGTCGAACGCCTCACCGTGGGCGAACGCGTGGTGGATCTCCTGCTCGCGTTCGGCCATCCCGACCCGGACGTCCTCCACGAAACTACGCAGCGACTCGACGAGCCCGCCAGCGGATTCCGTCAGCGAGCTGGCGATGCCCGCCGGTGTGTACGCCTGCGCGGTCCGGGTCACCCTGCGCACCACGACCACACCGACGGCGACCCCGATGCCGAGCCAGAACAAGCGCCTCATGTCTCGCTACCTCCTGCTGCGCCGGCCGGTCAGCTGTTGCCGCGTCGCGCGGCCCGTCGCTGCTGCTTGATGGTGTCGCGTACCTCACGCTCGGTCTCGGCGTGCCGGCGACCGGCGGCGGCCTTCCGCACGCCGTAGCCGAACGCGGCCACCTTGACCAGCGGGTTGGCGGCCGCGGCGGAGACCACGGTGGCCAGGTTGGCGACGTTTGCGGTGACGTTCTGCGCGTGGCTGGTCATGGTGTCGACCTTCGCCAGTTGGAGGTTCACACCGTCGAGCGAGACCTGCACCTGTTCCAGCGCGGTGTTGACGTTCTTCACCGTGGTGTTCACGTCACCGAGCAGCGGTGCGGTCCGGTCGTTGAGGTCGTTGATCATGCGGGTGGTGGCGTCAACCGTGTGCCGCAGCCGCAGGATGGGCAGCGTCAGGATGAGCACCAGCACCGCGAACGCGGATGCCGCGATCAGCGCCGCGATCGCTCCAATGTCGCCCACGCCTGTCCTCCTCAAGCAGAGTTCCGCAGGACCCGACGTCCCCGGACCGCACAACCATGGCACCCCAACCGGCCGCCGAACCATCGGCGCTCACCGGTAGCGGGCGTGCCCGCCAGCCCCAGACCCTACCGTCCGTGATGGAGACCGGCTCACGACGGTGAGGATGTCAGCTCACCCAACGGATCCGCGCTGACCGTTGGGAACGGATCCTCACCGGTCAGTGACGGGTCGGTGGTCGGCTGCGGCCTGGTCCGCTCGTCGTCGATCGCATTGCGTACCTTCACCGACACCAACGAGCCGGTGCACTCGGTCGCAGCGGCCGACGGGTCGGCGGACGGCACGACCGCCGGCTCGCCGTCGACCGGCGGCGGCACACAGGTCGGCTCGCGTACCCACAGGTCGAGGGTCAGCTCGTCGCGACGCCAGCAGGTGTAGCTGCCCTTCGTCTGCTGCTCCGGGCAGCGGTCCACCTTCCATGGCCGCCACCCGTCCTGGCGCAGCGCGTCCTCGTAGACCTGCGCGGTCTCCTTGGGCGCCTTCTCCGAGGTCACCGTGCGCTCACGCAGGCGGCAGTCGAGCAGGCACCACCGGCTGCCGCTGACGTCGTCGACAGTCTTCGCAGCCGCCCAGCCGGGCACGCTGAGCTGGTCCAGGTTGTCGAAGACCGGGTCACGACTCAGCGTCCGGAGGCCGAAGAAGAGCGGCACCGCGCCGAGCAGCACGACACTGACCAGCACCAACGCCGCCGCGCGCAGACGGCGTCGTTCACGGGTCTGCCGGTGCTCCTCGGAACGGGCACCCGGCGCGGCGTCGTCGTCCGGCGCGTCCTGACCGGCCGAGCGCAGCGCCGGTCCGTCGGAGGGCTCCGGTGCCGGCCGGTCCACCGGGCCGGACGCGGACGGCACCACGACGGCGGCGCGGGCCACGCCGACAGGCTCGCCGGCGCGGCCGGGCGGTGGCACCGGGGCGACACCGCTCGGCTCGGCACGACCGGGCTCCCGGTGTGGAGGCAGGGCACGCCCGGCGGCACGGTCGGTCGGCGCGGGTCGGCCGGTCGGCACCGCACCACGGGCCGGAACAGCCGGCCCCGGTTCACCTGCCATCCGGTCGTCGGTGGGTGGTGGCGCGCCGGGTGGGCGGACGGCGGCGCGCGCCGGACCGTCCGGACGTGACCGCGGCGGAGCATCCACACCCGGCGGCACCGCCGCACGAGGCGGACCGTCCGGGCGGGTCGTGTCGCGGGGTGCCGCCTCGGCACCCGGACCGGGGCGCAGGGGGCCGTCAGCGCCACCGCGCCCGGTGCCGGGCGCCGGCGCGTCGCCGGGGATGGGACGGGCCCGGCCCGGTGGGGCGGAGCGGGCGGCGCCTCGAGCCGCGGCGTCCGGACCGGGCCCCACCACGGCACGGCCGCGCCGGCCGGTGGGGTCCGGCGGGGGAACCGCAGCGGCACCCCGTCCTCGGGCGGGCCGTTCAGTGGGCGTCGGCGGGTAGGGCAGTGCCTGCTCCCCGGTGGACCCGGACCCGTCCGGCCGGACGGCACGACGACCTGTCGGTGCGTCCGCGCCCGGGTCGACAGGCGGGCCGGCCGGCCGGCGGACGGAGGGCCCCTCCGCGGCCGGGTCCGGCACGGCGAGCCGACCGGACGCCGTGTCGGTGAGGTCCGCCGACCCGGTGGGCGGCACCGGACGGCGGCCTCCGGACGGCGGGCCGCCGTCGCGGCGGTTCACCACTTGCAGGCCAGGGTCGGTGTGGGGCAGGCGGCCGGCCTGACGGAGCCAGTCCGCGGGCCGCTCTGGACGGTCCGGCCGGCCCAGACGGGGTTCGCCGCCGGGTGGCGTCCGGCGTTCCGGTTCCGTTCGACGGTCCTGTTCGTCGGAGACGACCCGGCGGCGACCGGTGCCGTCGGCGGGGCCGGCGGTGGGCAGGGCACCGCTGTGCGCGCCGGTCGCCTCGGGCACCGACGACGCGTTGCCCGAGCGGGGCACGGCAGGCGCGTTGCCCGAGCGGGGCACCACCGGCTCGTCTGGCTCCGCGGCGCGGCGACGCCCGCCCGCCGCCGCACGCGGGTTCGCGGCACGCCGCCCGGTGGGCTCGGGGGCACCGGGGTCGGCCGGCCCCGGGCGACGCCGGGCGGTACGCGGGTCACGATCGATGGCAGGGTCGGGCCGCAGGCCGTCCGCGGACGGCGGCGGCACGACGCCAGCCGGCGCGCCGTCGAAGCGGGTCGACCCGGGGGCGGCGACGGCCGGTGCCTGGTCGGGTGGCGGGCCGGCGGCGCGTCGTCCAGCCGGCGTGCCGTCAGCGGGCGGACGGGCCCGGCCGGGCTCGGCCGGCTGCTCCGGACCAGGCCGTCGAACCGGCGGGCCCGCGTCCGGGCGGCGCACCTGTGGCATCACGTCGGGATGCCCGCCCGGTGCGGCGTCCTGGTGACGTCCGGGTGCGACAGCGCCGTCCGGACGACGGACCGGCGAGGCGGCGGTGTCCGGACGACGGCCGGCCGGCGGGCCCACGGGCGGAAGGCCGGCGGGTGGACCGGGAGGGGCCGCGGCACCGCGAGGACGGGCCGGGCCACCGGGCGCGTCCGGTGCCGGTCGAGGCCCCTGCGGGCCGACCGGGTCACTGCCACCCGGGCGGACGGCGGGTGGCGGCGGTGGTACGGCGGCGCGGGCACCGGGCACCGGCTGCACGCCACGGCGCGGCGGTTGCCCCGCCACGCCGGGACCCGCGGCGGGTGGCCGGTCATCGGGGCGGCGGCCGGGTGGCGGCGCCTCCCCCGGCCAGGGGCCGTCGACCTGTCGACGGGCGCCGACGCCGCCCGGTTCGCCCGGGCGGGCGGCCGGTGGCGCCGCGGACTCCGGCCCACCGCCGCGCGGACCGGCTGGCTCTGCCGGCGTACGGGGGGCGGCCGGGGCCGGCGGCCCGGTCGGGTCTGCCGGCGGCATGCCCCCACGGGGCCGGTTCGGCTCCGCAGGTGCGCCGTCCGGGCCCAGCTCGGTGCGTTGCTGCTTGGCCGAGCGCAGGTCGTCGATCCAGCCGAACTCCTCGCCGGCGACCGGCTCCTCCGGCTCGGGCTCAGCCGCCCGACCGCGACCCCAACGGCGGGTCTTGGCGCGGGGATCGCGCCGCTCGTCCGGGCCCTCGTCCGGCCGGTCCCCACCACGCGACTTCACTGTTGACCCTCTCCTGCGGCGTCGGTGCCGCTGTCCTGCATCGTGCCGGGGGCACCGGTGCCCGTCGTCGGACGGACGGCCCCCGGGGATAGCGCTGGCGCGGTCTGCGCCGTTACGGACGGCTCGGATGTCGGCGTCTGCGGGCGGGCGGCCGGGGCCGGCAGACCCCGCACGATCCGGCGCAGCAGTGGCAGCCGGCCGGCCACCGACCGCTCCGCGCCGTGCGGGCTGGGCTCGTAGTAGTCGGTGCCCACCAGGTCGTCCGGGACGTACTGCTGGGTGACCACACCGCGCTGGTCGTCGTGCGGGTAGCGGTAACCGGTGCCGTGGCCCAACCCGCGGGCGCCCGCGTAGTGCGCGTCGCGCAGCCCCCGCGGCACCGGGCCACCGCGACCGGCCCGGACGTCGGCAATCGCGGCGCCGATGGCGGTGGTGGCCGAGTTCGACTTGGGCGCGGTGGCGAGGTGGATCACCGCCTGGGCGAGGTTGAGCTGCGCTTCGGGCAGCCCGACGTACTCGACCGCGTGCGCGGCGGCGGTCGCGACGCTCAGCGCCGAGGGGTCGGCCATGCCCACGTCCTCGCTGGCGAAGATGACCAGCCGACGGGCGATGAACCGGGCGTCCTCGCCGGCGACGAGCATGCGGGCCAGCCAGTGCACCGCCGCGTCCACGTCCGACCCGCGCATGCTCTTGATGAACGCGCTGACCACGTCGTAGTGGGCGTCACCGTCGCGGTCGTAGCGCACCGCCGCCACGTCGACCGCCTGCTCGGCGGTGGCGAGGTCGATCCGCCCACCACCGAGGGCCGCGGCGGAGGCCGCCGCCGCCTCCAGCGCGGTGAGCGCCTTACGGACGTCGCCGGCGGCCAACCGGACCAGGTGGTCCTCGGCCTCGGTGGTCAGGGCCAGCGCGCCGTCCAGGCCACGCTTGTCGGCGACCGCGCGGCGCAGCAGGCCCCGCACCGCCTCGTCGTCGAGCGGTTGCAGGGTGAGCAGCACGCACCGCGACAGCAGCGGTGAGATGACCGAGAAGTACGGGTTCTCCGTGGTCGCCGCCAGCAGGGTGACCGTACGGTCCTCGACGGCGGCGAGCAGCGAGTCCTGTTGGGTCTTGCTGAACCGGTGCACCTCGTCGATGAAGAGCACGGTCTGCGGGCCGCCGGAACGGCGCTGGCGGCGAGCCGTCTCGATCACCGCCCGCACGTCCTTCACACCGGCGGAGAGCGCCGACATGGCGACGAAGCGGCGGTCGGTGGCGCCGGCCACCAGGTGCGCGATGGTGGTCTTGCCGCTGCCCGGCGGGCCCCAGAGGATCACCGACATCGGAGCCCCGCCGGAGACCAACTGCCGCAGGGGTGCGCCGGGGGCGAGCAGGTGCTCCTGCCCGACCAACTCGTCGAGGGTCACCGGGCGCATCCGGACGGGCAGGGGTGAGTCGTCGGCCACCGCGGTGAAGCCGTCGACACCGGCGGGACCGTCGGGCGCGCTGCGCGACCCGGCCGGTTCACCGAGGGAGAAGAGGGCGTCGGACTCCATCACGAAGACAGTACCGGGCCGGACCCACGACGCCGGAATCGCGCCGTGGGCCCGCCACCGGTGATCGGTTCCGGTCAGCCACGCCCGGGGCGCCGGCCCCGGTACCAGCGGCCGCCGCCACCGCCGCGCGGACCGCTGCCCACGCCGGCCAGGTAGAGCGAGAGCAGGAGCAACCCGATGAGTACGAGGGTGTTCCAGTTGAACAGGTCGGGCGCTCCGAAGTTGGTGTCGAGCAGGTCGAGAAGCAGGGCGAAGCCAAAGACGATGGCCGCGAGAATGGCGAGCATGTCGGTCCTCCGGTGGGGGTTCCCAGTAGGTCGGCGCGTGATGTACCCAATCGGTCGACTCGCCAATCTCCATCGTGGATCAGGGCGACTCCGCGCGGACGTCGTACCCTCGGCTCCTAGGCTGGGGCCATGATCATCGAAGACCAGCTGCTTCCGGACCGGGACGCCATCCTGGGCGCTGTCGGCCATCACCCGTTCGCCCGGCACGCGCTCGGGCGGCCCGTGCCGGTGCGCGGGTACCGACGTGACGGTGCCGTGCTGTGGCTGGTTCCGCCCGACTACGGGCCGGCCGGCTGCGCGATCGGCCCGGCCGGGGCGGTGCTGGAGATCTGTGTCGCGCTTGCCGCCGACGGGGTGTTCCAGCCCGGGCAGCGGCTGCACCTGCCTCGCCACGATCGCGCCCTGGTGGAGGACCGGCTGGCGGTGGCCGAGCACAGCGACTGGGACTTCCACTGGACCGACGCGTCGCCGCCGACGCAGCCGGACGAGCGGTCGGTCGTACGCCTCACCGACGCCGACCAGCCGGCGCTGGCGGCGCTGGTGGACGAGTCGTTCCCCAGCAGCACCTCCCGCCCGGGCGACCCACGGGTGGTCGACTGGTACGGCATCCGCGCCGGCGACCGCCTGGTGGCGTGCGGCGCGGACCGCAGCCAGGGTGACCTCGGTTTCCTCGCCGGCCTGACCGTCGCCCCCGACCAGCGAGGTCGGGGGCTCGGCGCGTCGCTGACCGCCGGGATGACCCGGGCGTTGCTGACCCGCCACGAGATGGTGGGGCTCGGCGTCTACACGCACAACGTCGGTGCGGCCCGGCTCTACCGCCGGCTCGGCTACACCAACACTCTCCCGCTCAGCTCGATCCGCCTCGCCTGACCGGCGATTCGGCCGATCAGGCGAGGGGCCTTCGCTAACGGTCGGCGGCGGGCACCGGGACCGCTGTCGGCTCGACGGCGGGAGCCGGTCGGCGGCCGGCCAGCCAGGCGGGCAGGTAGAGCGGGGCGGCGACGGCGAGCATCACCGCGCCGACCACCATCGCGGTGCTGACGCTTGTCGCGGCGGCGAGCGCGGTGAGCGCCACCCCGCCCAGCGCACCGGCGGGCTGCCCCACCATCGAGTTCAGCGACAGCACGCTGGTCCGGTACGGGCCCTCGACCTGACGGTGCAGCAACCCGCTGTGCAACGGGTTGGACGCGCCGTGCACGGTGTAGCAGGCCAGGTACGCCACCAACACCCCGACCGGCCCGGCGAACAACCCCATGCCCACCACCGTCACGCCCTGGAGGATGCGCAGCAGGGCCGCCCCTGGAGCCGCCCCGAACCAGCGCAGCAGCAGCGGAGTCAACGCCGCACCGGCGGCCGAGGCGAGCCAGGCGGCCGAGTTCGCCGGTCCGAGCAGCGCGGCGGCACGTTCCGGATTACCGATCACCTCGGCGAGCCGCACCGGCAACAGCGACTCGAAGGTGACCATGCCGAAGCCCCAGAACAGCTCCACCGCCACCAGGGCCAGCAACACCCGGGAGCGGCGCAGCAGCTTGACCGCCTCACCGATCATCCGGGGCGCCTGGACCACCGAGGCCCGCAGCGCCACCACCCCGGTGGCCGGCCGCTCCTCGACAAGCAGCACGACGAGCGCCACGAGCGCCGCCGCCTGCGCCACGATGGCCGCGAGCACGGGCACCGTCAGCGCGGTGACCGGCCCGATCGGCCCGAGCGCGATGAGGCCGCCGCTGAGCAACGCGCCAGCGCCGATGGCCCCACCGACGACGGTTCCCGCGTACCCGAGACCACGCTCGTACTCGGCCTCCGGGTCGGCGGCCAGGGTGGCGTCGACGTACCAGGACTCCAACGGACCGCTGTCCAGCGCCCGGTAGACGCCCTGCAACGCCCAGACCACGAAGAACAGCACGAACGAGTCGGCCACCGCGAACAGCGCGAGGGAGGCGAGGTTGAGCACGCCGGCGGCGAGCAGCACCGGTCGGCGACCCAGGGCGTCGGCGAGCCCGCCGGTGGGCAACTCCAGCGCCAGCACCAGCAGCCCCTGCGCCGTGCCGACCAGGCCGATCTGCGGCAGGGACAGGCCGCGCTCCTGCATCAGCAGGATCATCACCGGGATCATCAGACCCGTGGGCAGCCAGCGCAGGCCGTAGAGCGTGAGGTAACGACCCCGAACCTGGCGTACGGTCAGCGCGCTCACGGCACCTCCTCGATTCGCGACTGCGGGGCTCGCAAGACCGGCTCACTCCTCGCCCTCATGACAGACCCTCGCGCAGCGGGTAGCTGGCCAGGAAGACCTGCACCGGGCGGGCGTCCGGGTCGACAGAGCCGGCGGCGTCGGCCTCGCGGTGATACCGCTCCAGCACCTGCCACACCTCTGCCTGAAGTTCCTCGAGCCGGGCCGCAGGAATGGTCATGAAGATGTCGCTCATGCCGAAGGCGTCCCGCCAGGCCGGCGACCACTCGTGCTGGGTCGCGAACCAGCGGTCGGCGGTCTCGGCGAGGAGTCGCACCTGGTCTCCCTGGATCCACTCGATCGCGGCCCGGGCGTCGGGGTCGTCGTCGAAGTCGGTCGGATCCCAGTTCGTGACGTCGTGCGCGGCCTGCCACCAGCGCTGCCGGCCACGGCCCCGGTCGGGGTCCTCGGTGACCAGCCCGACGTCGGCGAGCTGGCGCAGGTGGTAGCTGGTCGCGCCGGTGTTGGTGCCGAGCAGTTCGGCGAGGGTGGTGGCGGTGGCGGGCCCCTTCACCCGCAGGGCGCCGACCAGCCGCATCCGCAGCGGATGGGCCAGCACCCGAACCTGCCGCTTGTCGATGCGCACCTCACGCGGGGCGGGCCGCACTGTCGCTTCGTCGTTCGCCATGACTGCACACTATCTCTGCACACTTCCTTTGCACAATAGTTATGCATAGGAAGTGTGCAGAGACTTTCACGGTGTGAGCAGTTCGCGCACCCCCCGCAAGCGCGTACGCAGCAGGCCGGCGGCTCGGGTGGAGTCGAGGCGTACGTCGAGGGGGCGGACCAGACCGGCGGCCACGCTCGTGGTGGTCTTCAACCCCGCCGCGTCCAGGCCGTCGTGCTCGGCGACAAGCAGGCCCAGCTCGGCCCGGCTGACCGCGTCCGGGCCGGCCACGTTGAGCAGACCGGCGTACGACGAGACGACAAGCTCCAGCACGGCGTCGGCCAGGTCGGTGACGTCGACGGGGCAGCGCAGCTCGTCGCTGAACAGGGTGGCCCGGCCGGCGAGCGCGTCCCGGCACAGCTGGATCTGCTTGCTGCCCTCCCCCAGGATCAGGGAGGTCCGCACCACTGCCGCGCCCGGGTCGACGGCCCGCACGGCGGTCTCGGCGGCGGCCTTCGCGGCCCCGTACGCGTGCACCGGCGTGGGTGGTTCGTCGTCGGCGTACGGCACGGGTCGTCCGGCGTGCAGCGCGTCGCTGGACACGTGCACCAGCCGGGCCCCTGCCTCGGCGGCGGCGAGCGCCACGTGCGCGGCACCGTCGGCGGTGACCGCCCAGTTCCCGTACCGATAGGGGGTGCCGACCACGGCGTCCGGCCGCACCTCGGCGACAAGCGCGAGCACGGCGGCCCGATCGGTCACATCCAGTCGCCGCGCCGCGACTCCCGGCACGGCGACCTCACCGGAGTGGAACGTCCCGACGACAGTGAACCCCGCGTCGACGCCCCGCCGACACACCTCGCGCCCCAGAAGCCCACTGCCCCCGACGACAAGCACCCGCACCAGAACCCACTCCCCCACAGTCGACCAAGAGGTTTGCGTCATCTCGTGGGGCGATGATGACGCAAACCTCTTGATCAACCACGCAAGGGCGGCGGGGCGTGCGGTCAGACCGGGTCTGCTACCGGGGCTGCGGGGCCGGCGGTTCCGGTGTGCGCGGCGGGGGCCGGCTTGGGCTTGGCGTCGATGCCGGCCTCGGTGCGCTGCTGGGCGGTGATCGGGGTGGGGGCGCTGGTCAGCGGGTCGAAACCACCGCGGGTCTTCGGGAAGGCGATGACCTCACGGATGGAGTCGGCACCGGCGAGCAGCATGCAGACCCGGTCCCAGCCGAAGGCGATGCCACCGTGCGGCGGGGCGCCGTACTTGAACGCCTCCAGCAGGAAGCCGAACTTGTCCTGCGCCTCCTCGGCGGTGATGCCGAGCAGGTCGAACACCCGCTTCTGCACGTCGCCCCGGTGGATACGGATCGACCCGCCGCCGATCTCGTTGCCGTTGCAGACGATGTCGTACGCGTACGCCAGGGCCCGGTCCGGAGCCTCCTCGAACCGGTCGACCCACTCGGCGTTCGGCGAGGTGAACGGGTGGTGCACGGCGGTCCAGCCACCCGCCCGACCGTTCTCCTGGTCGGAGGCCGGCTCGAACATCGGCGCGTCGACCACCCAGCAGAACGCCCAGGCACTCTCGTCGATCAGGCCGGACCGCTTGGCGATCTCGACGCGGGCCGCCCCGAGCAGCTCCTGCGCCTCCCGCGTGGTGGCGCTCGCGGCGAAGAAGACCGCGTCACCCGGCTTGGCCCCGACCGCGTCGGCGAGCCCACCCAGGTGCTCGGCGGACAGGTTCTTCGCCACCGGGCCACGCGCCTCGCCGGTCTCGGCGTCCAGCACCACGTACGCCAGGCCACGGGCGCCCCGCGCCTTCGCCCAGTCCTGCCAGCCGTCCAGCTCCTTGCGGCTCTGCGCCGCGCCACCCGGCATCACCACCGCGCCCACGTAGCCGCCCGCGTCGATCGCGCCGGCGAAGACCCGGAACTCGGTGCCGCGCAGGTAGTCCGTCAGCTCGGTCAGCTCGACGCCGTAGCGCAGGTCCGGCTTGTCGGAGCCGTACCGGGCCATCGCGTCGTGCCAGGTGATGCGCGGGATCGGGCGGGTGATCTCGTGCCCGGCCAGGTCCTCCCAGAGCGCGGAGACGATCGCCTCGCCGAGGTCGATCACGTCGTCCTCGGTCACGAACGACATCTCGATGTCGAGCTGGGTGAACTCCGGCTGCCGGTCGGCGCGGAAGTCCTCGTCGCGGTAGCAGCGGGCGATCTGGTAGTACCGCTCCATGCCGCCCACCATCAGCAGCTGCTTGAACAGCTGCGGTGACTGCGGCAGCGCATACCAGCTGCCCGGCTGCAGGCGCACCGGCACCAGGAAGTCGCGGGCGCCCTCCGGCGTCGAGCGGGTCAGCGTCGGCGTCTCGATCTCCAGGAAGTCCCGCTCG
The DNA here is from genome assembly GCF_053605225.1 of Micromonospora sp. NPDC003944. Classification (NCBI taxonomy): domain Bacteria; kingdom Bacillati; phylum Actinomycetota; class Actinomycetes; order Micromonosporales; family Micromonosporaceae; genus Micromonospora; species Micromonospora sp. NPDC003944. The sequence continues at coordinate 26,879 of NZ_JBSGIV010000039.1, read as the reverse complement.
TGCAGCACGCCCCGGGCGAGCTGGCTGGCGCGCGAGCGCAGCCGCAGCGCGTTCGCCGGGCCGCTGCGGCGCAGGTCCAGGTAGCGGTACCGGAGTCGAATGTCGTCGCCGGCCTCGATCTGGTCGTCCACCGGCAGCGGCAGCGGGGCCGCCTCGGAGAGCACCTCCAGCTCGACGGCGGTCACCTCGACCTCGCCGGTGGGCAGCTCCGGGTTCTCGTTGCCGGCCGGGCGGCGGGTCACCTCGCCGACGACCTTCACGCAGAACTCGTTGCGCAGCGCGTGCGCATCCTCCTCGCGGAACACCACCTGGACAACACCGGAACCGTCGCGCAGGTCGACGAAGATGACCCCGCCGTGGTCGCGGCGGCGGGCCACCCAGCCGGCGAGCGTCACCGTCGAGCCGGCGTCCGCGGCGCGCAGGCTTCCGGCATTGTGGGTACGGATCACGGCTGGCAACTCCTCATCGTGGAACAGTCCTCACCGGCATTCTGTCAGGGGTGGCCGCCCCACCTGTGGGCACCCGTCGGGTCGGCCGCACCTGGCGAACCCGACTCAACCGGCCGTTCCGCCGGTTAACGTGGCGAAATGCGCGCCGTACCGAACTGGGCCGTCGCCACGGCGGCGGCGGCACCCGTGCTGCTGGTAGCGGGTTGGACGGTGGCCCAGGCCCGACAACCCATCGGCTACGACCCGGTCCGGGACACCATCAGCGAGTTGGCGGGGCAGGACGCCACCGACGCCTGGATCATGGTGGTGGCCCTGGTGCTGCTCGGCTGCTGCTACCTGTCGGTCGCCGCCGTCCTGCACGCGGCCGGGCTACCCAGCCGATTCCTGCTCGCCATCGGCGGGGTGGCCACCATCGCGCTCGTCGCCTTCCCCCGGCCGCCGGTCGGCGGCTCGCTCAGCCACGGCATCGCGGCGACGGTGGCCGTCCTGGCGCTGGTGCTCTGGCCGGCCGGCTCGGCTCTGCGGCTGCCGCGCGCCCGCGACACCGAGCACCCCGGCCGACCGGAGCCGCCCTGGGCGTTTCGCCGGGCGGTGGGCCTGAGCGCCACACTGGTGCTGCTGGCGCTCTTCGGCTGGTGCGCGTTCGAGGTGACAAGTGGGTCCCGCACCGGGCTGGCCGAGCGGGTGACGGCGGTGGCGGTCTCGCTCTGGCCGCTGCTTGCCGTCCTCTCCGCCCGACGGGCGCACCTCGCCTGGTCGGCCGGCGACACCGTACGCGTCGGCCCGGACCTGCCGACCATCGGCGTCGTACCTCCGGATCCACTCGGACCACCGGGCGGACCCACCCCCGGGCGGCCCGACCGGCTGCCCTGAGTCGCCGCCCCGCCGGACCGGCTTACGCGCCGCTACGATCGCCCGATGTCCGCAGTTCCCCGTTGGGCCCTGCTGTCGGCGGGCGGCGCGCCGCTGTTCCTCATCGGCGGCTGGACCCTGGCGCAGGCCGCCCAGTCCGACGGATTCGACCCGGTACGGCAGACCATCAGCGCGCTCGCCGCCACGGGGGCGGACCATCGCTGGATCATGACGGTCGGCCTGGCCGGCCTGGGCCTCTGTCACCTGACGACCGCGCTCGGCCTGGTCGCCGCCGCGCCGCTGGGCCGAGGGCTGCTGGCGCTGGGTGGGCTGGCCACCCTGGTGCTTGTCGCGTTCCCGCAGAGACCGGCCGGAGACTCGACGACGCACGCCGTGGCCGCAGGTGTGGCGTTCGGGGCGTTGGCCGTCTGGCCGGCCCTGGCCGTCCCCCGTCGAGCGGTGCCGGCCCTCGACCACGAGCGCCGCCACCCGCCGGACGGGGGGCCGGCTCCCGTACGCCGGGCGGCGCTGGCGGCGACGGCGGTCCTGCTCGCGTTTGTCGGCTGGTTCGCCGTCGAGTTCTTCAGCGACGGGGCGTGGGTCGGGCTGACCGAGCGGCTGGCGGCGGCCGCCGAGGCGGTCGTACCGCTGCTCGCCGTGCTGCTCGCCCGGCGGCAGCCGCGGGAGTCCGATCCCGGCTGACCGCTGTCGGGCGCGCCCGGTGTCGGCCGTTCGGCGGCCGTCGACGCGACGCGGGCCGCCGGGTTGTCCCGGCGGCCCGCGAACGGTGCGTGGATCAGAAGACGCTGACGCCGTAGCGGCTCAGCGCCTCGGTGACCGGCTGGAAGAAGGTCGTACCGCCGGTGCGGCAGTTGCCACTGCCGCCGGAGGTCAGGCCCAGGGCGGTGGTGTTGGCGAACAGCGAGCCGCCGCTGTCGCCCGGCTCGGCGCAGACGTTGGTACGGATCAGGCCGGAGACCGAGCCCTCGGCGTAGTTCACCGTGGCGTTGGTCGCGGTCACCGAGCCGCTGCGCAGGCCGGTGGTGCTGCCGGAGCGCTGCACCGCCTGACCGACGGAGGCGTTGCCGGCGCCGGTGATGTCGCGGAAGCTGCCGTTGTAGAGCGAGACGTTGCCGGCCGCGTTGGCCGAGTTGTTGTGCCGCACGATGCCGTAGTCGTTGCCCGGGAAGCTGGTGCCGGTACGGCTGCCGAGCAGCGCGGTCTGGGCGGAGTTCGAGTACCAGCTGGCCGAGATGTTGGTGCAGTGCCCGGCCGTCAGGAACGAGTAGGTGCTGCCACTGCGCACGTTGAAGCCGAGCGAGCAGCGCCCGCCCCCGCCGGCGTAGATGGCCTGGCCACCGGAGATCCGGGTGCTCAGCACACCCGCCTCGGCCTCGACCCGGACCGCGCCGTTGGCACGCGCGGCGGCGGCCTTGACCCGCTCCAGCTTGGCCCCGGTGACGGTGCTGTCGACGGAGACGACGACCTGGTTGGTGACCGGGTCGCTCCACCAGGCGGTGCCCGGGATCTTGGCGGAGCGCTCCAGGTCGGCCGTGGCCCGGTTGAGCTCGGCGGCGCCGCGGGTGACGTAGCGGACGACGGCGCCGGCCTTGCTCGCCTTGCTCGCGGCGGCCGCGTCGGTCACCGTGACGACCGACTTGCCACTGGCGTCGATGTACGAGCCGGCGGAGCGGTCGCCGAGTTCCGCGGAGATCACGGCGGCGGCGTCGGGGGACGCGGCGGGAGCGGCCTGAGCGGGCGCGCCGATGAGCGAGCCGACGACCAGGGTTCCGGAAACGGCGACTGTAGCCGCAACGCGGAGTGAGGACCTCGTGGGTCGCATGTAACAAACCTCCTGGGCGGGGGAGCGGGTCTGGCCGGGGGCGGCTGACCCGAGGGCAACCCGGCCGATCTGGGGAAACTGGCCGGATGAGACTGAAGTATTCACATACTTAAGATCATTGACAAGGCTTGGATTCGCCCGGATTTGCAGATCTTGGCCGGCCGCGGGGGCGCAACACCCTCGACACGCTGGTGAACAGGCACCGTCACACCCGACCGACGCCGAATCCACAATTAGCGCGTACAGCCATCGATGTCTGGCGGCATGGCACGGCGTGATCGGGCGCGACGGGCGCTTACCGTCAGGGGGTGCGGCGGCGGGCGCCGGGGCCCGGACGGGGCACCACATCGCGCGGTCCACCCACGTCGTGCCCGTCGGCGCAGCGCAGTTCGGCGTGCACCTCGGCACCGCACTCGCGGTGCGTGACGCGCAGCGGTGGACCCTCCGCGTCGGCGAGGTACCTGTCGCCCCAACCGAGGACGGCGACCAGCACCGGCCACAGGTCCAGGCCCTTCTCCGTGAGCCGGTACTCGTGGCGCAGTCGACTCCCGGGCTCCCGGTACGGCTCGCGACTCAGCACACCCTGCTCCACCAATGTGGCGAGCCGGTTGGTCAGCACCTGCCGTGGGATGCCGGTGCGCACCCGCATGTCGTCGAAGCGGCGTACGCCGGTGAACACCTCGCGGAGGACCACGAGCGTCCACCGCTCACCGAGGACCTCCATCGCACGGGCGATGGTGCAGTTCTCCACTGACCAGTCCAGAGCCGCGGGTCGCATCCGACCAGGCTAGATCTCGTTGACAGACTCAGCAACCTGCTGTCAGGCTGCGTCCATGACGCAGACGCAGGAACCAGTGCGCAGCCGTACCTTCACCTGGGCGGACCCGTCGGTCAACGCCGCCCAGGTCGGTCGACGTAGCGGCCTGGACATGCTCCGGGCGATGATCGCCGGCGAACTGGCCGCGCCTCCGGTGATGCACCTCCTCGACATGGCCCGGATGGAAGCCGACGAGGGTCGGGTCGTCGTCGAGCTGACTCCGCAGGAGTTCCACTACAACCCGCTCGGCAGCGTCCACGGTGGCGTGCTCTCCACCCTGCTCGACACCGCGGCCGCCTGCGCGGTGCACACCACGCTCCCCGCCGGGGTGGGCTACACCTCGCTGGACCTCAACGTGAAGTTCCTCCGCCCGGTCACCGTCGACAGCGGCACCCTGCGTTGCGAGGGCACCGTGCTGCAACGTGGCCGCCGTACGGCCCTGGCCGAGGCCCGCCTCACCGACGCCAGCGCCCGCCTGATAGCCCACGCCACCAGCACCTGCCTCCTCCTCCCCCTCCCCTAACCCCACCCCCCCATGCCCCCACCCCCACCCCCCTCCTCCCACCCCCCAACCCGGGTTGATCAAGAGGTTTGCGTCAGAAAACTGGCTTCCGGTGACCGAAACCTCTTGATCAACACGAGCAAAGGGGGGTGGGTGGGGGTGGGGGGTGGGGTTTAGCGGGGGGCTAGGCGGGCGGCTCTTGCGTCGCGCTTTTCCTCGAAGCGGCTCGCGGCGCGGTCCAGGCCTTCCAGCTGTGCGGCCAGTTCCTCGCGGGCGGCTTCGCCGTCGGCGTTGAGGCCGGTCACGTTGAAGACGTCCCACTGCCGCAGCACCGGCTGGAGCACCTCGTCGCGGTGCTGACGCAGGTCGTAGATGCCGGCCAGGGCGATCGCCACCGACTTGCGGGCGAAGCCCTCGATGCCGGCACCCGGCATCTGGAAGTCCGCCACCACGTCGGCGACGGCCCGCATGGCCTGGCTGGGGGCCAGCTCGAACGCGGCCGCGAGCAGGTTGCGGTAGAAGACCATGTGCAGGTTCTCGTCGGCGGCCACCCGGGCCAGCAGCGCCTCGCAGGTGGGGTCGCCGGTGGCCTTGCCGGTGTTGCGGTGCGAGATCCGGGTGGCCAGCTCCTGGAACGAGACGTACGCGAGCGAGTGCAGCACCTCGTCGCCGTGCGCGTTGGTGTAGCCCTCCGACATGTGCGTCATCCGGGCGCGCTCCAGCGCCACCGGGTCGACCGCCCGGCTGACGGTCAGGTAGTCGCGGATCGCGACACCGTGCCGCCCCTCCTCGGCGGTCCACCGGTGCACCCAGGTGCCCCACGCGCCGTCGCGACCGAAGAGGGTGGCGATCTCGTGGTGGTACGAGGGCAGGTTGTCCTCGGTCAGCAGGTTCACGATGAGCGCGGTGCGGGCCACGTCCGGGATGGTGGAGTCGGTCGGTGACCACGCCTCGCCGCCGAGCGGCCCGTCGAACGTCCGCCCCTCGCTCCACGGCACGTACTCGTGCGGGAACCACTCCTTGGCGAGCGAGAGGTGGCGGTCCAGGTTGCGTGCGACCACCGGCTCCAATTCGACGAGCAGCGCGGTCTGGCTCAAGGTGGTGCTGACGGTCACGAGAAGCTCCCTACGGTGGCGTAACTTACGCTACCGTAGGTCCCCGCGGCCGTTAGCGCCAGTGGGGACGCTCAACCGACAGTCGGCGTGAGGTCCGCCAGTGGCGGCACCCACTCCTGGGCGACGGCCGTGACCTGCTCACCGGAGCGGATGTCCTTCACCTCGTCCGGCGCTCCCTCGGCACCGGGGAACCAGACGTACGGGATGCCGCGCCGCTCGGCGTAGCGGATCTGCTTGCCGAACTTCGCCGCGCTCGGCGACACCTCGGTAGGGATACCGCGCGCCCGCAGCGCCGCCGCGATCCGCCCACTCGTCGGACGGTGCTCTTCGTCAGCCAACGCCACCAGGACACAGGTGGGCACGGAACGCGAGACCGACAGCTCTCCCGCGCCGAAGAGCAGGCCGAGCAGCCGGGTCACGCCGATCGAGATCCCCACCCCCGGGTACGAGACGGCGCCGGCGCTGGCCAGGTTGTCGTACCGGCCGCCGGAGCAGACCGAGCCGAACCGCTCGTAGCCGCGCAGCTGGGTCTCGTAGACGGTGCCGGTGTAGTAATCCAGGCCCCGGGCGATGCGCAGGTCCGCCACGCAGAGGCCGGGCGAGTGCTCGGCGGCGGTCTCCACCACCCGGACCAGCTCCTCGATGCCCTCGTCGAGCAGCGGGTCGCTCACCCCGAGCGCGCGGACGGCGTCGGCGAACGACGCGTCCGGGGCGGAGATCTCGGCCAGCGCCAGGCACGCCTTGGCCTGCGCCTCGCTCGCCCCGGCGGTCTGGGCCAGCAGCTCGGCCACCTTCGCCGGGCCGATCTTGTCGAGCTTGTCGACGGTACGCAGCGCCGCTTCGGCATCGGTCACCCCGACGCCCCGGAAGAACCCCTCCCAGATCTTGCGGTTGTTGACCTGGATGGTTACCGGCGGGATCGGCAACGAGCGCAGCGCGTCCCCGATCACCAGCGGCATCTCCGCCTCGTGGTGCCCGGCCAACGTGTCCCGGTCGACGATGTCGATGTCGGCCTGGACGAACTCCCGGTAACGGCCCTCCTGCGGCCGCTCACCACGCCACACCTTCTGGATCTGGTAGCGGCGGAACGGGAAGTTGAGCTTGCCGGCGTTCTCCAGCACGTACCGGGCGAACGGCACGGTCAGGTCGAAGTGCAGGCCGAGCTGGTCGTCCGTGCCGGCCGCCTCGGCGTCGGCGTGCAGCCGCCGGATCACGTAGACCTCCTTCGAGGTCTCGCCCTTGCGCAGCAGCTGGTCCAGCGGCTCGACGGCGCGGGTCTCCAGCGGCGCGAAGCCGTACAGCTCGAAGGTGGCCCGGATCTTGTCGAGCACGAACTGCTCGATCATCCGCTGGCCGGGGGGCCACTCCGGGAAGCCGGAGATGGGCGTGGGCTTGCTCATCGGCGTACTCCTTGCGGTTCCGCGCCCGCGGCGCGGTGGTGTCGTGGGTCCGCGCGCGGCGCGGACGAAGATCTAGAGGCCCCGGGTGGGAGCGGCCGGCGAGACGCCGGCCACCTCCATGAGGTACGGGTTGCTGGCGCGCTCGCGGCCGATGGTGGTGCTCGGGCCGTGGCCGGGCAGCACGACGGTGTCGTCGGCCAGCGGGAGGATCTTGTCGCGCAGGCTGGTGAGCATGGCCGGCATGCTCCCGCCCGGCAGGTCGGTGCGGCCGATCGACCCGGCGAAGAGCACGTCGCCGGAGAGGCACAGCTCGTCGGCCTCCCAGCTCGACCCGGCAGCGGGCAGCCGGAACAGCACCGACCCGCCGGTATGGCCCGGGGCGTGGTCGACGGCGATCTCCAGGCCGGCGAGCGTGAGGGTGGCGCCGTCGGTCAGCTCCGCCACGTCCTCCGGCTCGGTGTAGGTCAGCCGGCCGCCGAACAGCGACCTCAGGTCGGTCGAGAGGCCCTTGGACGGGTCGGCAAGCATCTCCCGGTCACCGGGGTGCACGTACGCGGTGATGCCGCGCGCACCGCAGACCGGCGCGACCGAGAAGGTGTGGTCGAGGTGGCCGTGGGTGAGCAGCACGGCGGCCGGATGCAGGCGGTGCTCGGCGAGCAGCGCGTCGAGCTGGTCGAGCACCCCGATGCCGGGGTCGACCACCACGCACTGCTCCCCCGGCGCGGTGGCGACCACGTAGCAGTTGGTGCCGAAGGCGTCCGCGGGAAAGCCGGCCACGAGCACGGGCGCTGTCCTTTCCGTCGAGCAGCTGTCGTCCTGCACAGCAGCCTATCGGGCGCGCCGAGCGAGTTTACCGCGTCTGTCCCAGGCGCCCCGTACGGCACAGTGACAACCTCCGATAAGCGCTGCTCGGGATGGGGTGGACCTCGTACACCACATTCCCAGTCACTAGCCGTACACTCTGGCGGGCGTGTGGCGCGGCACACGTGACGCCCGGACGGGCCGGGGCGACCGGCCGCCGGCGACGACCAGGTAGAGGAAAGGGGAGCACCGGTGGCTTCCAGCAGGGACCGGCAGCGCAAACTGGCGCGGGCGAAGCTCGACCGGCAGATGGTCCGCCGGGCCGCCGCCACGCGGCGCCGACGGCAGATCCAGGCCGGTGTCGGCGCCGCTCTGATCCTCGTGTTGGTCGTGGCCGGCTCGGCCTGGGCGCTCGGTGCGTTCGACTCCGACCCGGAGCAGAACACGGCCGCCGCGGACACCTGCCTCTGGACACCGCAGGACGCGACGGCCAACACCAACCTCAAGGACGTCGGCACGCCGGCCACCAAGGACCTGCCCACCGACGGCACCCGGCCGATGACCGTGACCACCAACCAGGGCGCGCCGATCACCGCCGAGCTGAACCTGACCAACTCCCCGTGCGCGGCGGCGAGCATCGCCCACCTGGCGAGCCGGTCGTTCTACGACAACACCACGTGCCACGAGATCACCACCGAGGGCGCGCTGCGCTGCGGCGACCCCAGCGGCACGGGTCTCGGTGGGCCGACCTACTCGTTCTACGACGAGGAGCTGCCGACCGTGCCGTCGGCGTCACCGTCGGCCAGCCCGGCCCCCGGCCAGCCGCCGACGTACCCGAAGGGCACCGTAGCGATGGTCTCCAACCCGCCGGGCAGCAACGGCAGCCAGTTCCTGGTCTTCTTCAAGGACTTCACCACCGCCGACCCGAAGTACCCGGTCATCGGCCGGGTGACCGGCGGGCTGGACGTGGTGGAGAAGATCGGCGCCCTCCCGACCGTGGACAATGGGACCGGGGCGAAGGTCAAGCCCAGCACCGACGTGACGATCCAGAGCCTCACGGTCGGTGAGCCGGTCAGCGGCGCGGCACCGGCGCCGTCGGCCTCCGGCACCCCGGCCAGCAGCCCGAGCGCCGGCTGACCGGGCGCCACCACCCACCCAAGCGGCACTCAGCAGCAGACAGCCAGGAGGATCCAGGCGTGACGTCCACCAGAGAGCGGCAGCGCGCGGCGGCACGCGCCCGGCTTGAGAAGGAGATGGCCGAGCGCTCGGCCAAGGCCCGCAAGCGCCGGCAGACGACGGCGATCGTCAGCGCGGGTGCCGCGCTGGTGCTCGTGGTCGCCGGCACCGTGTGGCTGGCGGTGAGCCTCGGCGGTGACGACGACAAGCCCGACACCAACACCGCGGCGCCCGGCGCGTCGGAGTGCGTGTACAACGCGCTGCCCACCGAGCAGCGGCCCCCGCAGATCAAGGACGTGGGGGTGCCGAGCAACCAGCAGTCCGCCACCGGCGTGCAGACGATGACTATCGACACCAACCTGGGCCCGATCACGGCCAAGGTCGACAGGTCGTTGGTGCCGTGCACGGCGGGCAGCTTCACCCTCCTCGCGGAGAAGAACTTCTTCGACAACACCAAGTGCCACCGTCTCGTGACCGAGGGCATCAAGGTGTTGCAGTGCGGTGACCCGAGCGCCACCGGCAACGGCTGGCGGCCCACCGACGGCCAGGGCGGCCCGAGCTACCGCCTGCCCGAGGAGAACCTGCCCACCGACAAGCGCCCGCCGTACCCGGAGGGTGTCATCGCGATGGCCAACTCCGGCCAGCCGGGCAGCACCGGCAGCCAGTTCTTCATCGTCTACGGCGACTCGCCGCTGGACCCGGCGTACACCGTGCTGGGCACCATCACCGGTGGCCTGGACCTGGTCAAGGACGTGGCCAAGGCCGGCGACGACGGGGCGTTCGCCCAGCAGGCCGGCGGTGGCCACCCGAAGAGGGAGGTCATCATCAAGGACCTCACGATGAGCAACCCGCAGGGCTGACCCCCGCGCGCACGTCGAAGCGCCCGCCGGCTGAGCCGGCGGGCGCTGTCGTTTCCAGAGGTACGGGGTACGGCCGCTCAGGCGCCCGAGGTGACCCGGTAGGCGTCGAAGACCCCGTCGACCTTGCGGACGGTGGCCAGCAGGTGGCCCAGGTGCTTCGGGTCGGCCATCTCGAAGCTGAACCGGCTCACCGCCACCCGGTCGCGGGTGGTGGTGACGGTGGCGGAGAGGATGTTGACCCGCTCGTCGGAGAGCACCCGGGTGACGTCGGCAAGCAGCTTGTGCCGGTCCAGGGCCTCGACCTGGATGGCCACCAGGAACGTCGAGGCGGAGGTCAGCTTCCAGCTCACCTCGACGACCCGCTCGCTCTGCGCGCGCAGGTCCTCGGCGTTGGCGCAGTCGTCGCGGTGCACGCTCACCCCGCCGGAGCGGGTGACGAAGCCGAACACCGAGTCCGGTGGGACCGGGGTGCAGCAGCGGGCCAGCTTGATCCAGACGTCGCTGACGCCCCGGACCACCACACCCGGGTCGCTGCTGCTCTGCCGGCTGCGCGGCGGCCGGGTGGCGACGGCGGTCTCGGCGATGTCCTCCGCCGCGCCCTCCTCGCCCCCGTACGCGGCCATCAGCTTCTGCACCACCGACTGCGCGGAGACCTGGCTGTCGCCGACCGCCGCGTAGAGCGACGCCACGTCGGCCAGGTGCAGGTCCCGGGCGATCGACATGAGCGCGTCGGAGGTGAGCATCCGCTGCAACGGCATGCCCTGCTTGCGCATCGCCTTGACGATCGCGTCCTTGCCGGCCTCGATCGCCTCCTCGCGGCGCTCTTTGTTGAAGTACTGGCGGATCTTCGTGCGGGCGCGCGGGCTCTTGACGAAGCCGAGCCAGTCCTGTGTCGGGCCCGCCGTCTCGGACTTCGACGTGAAGATCTCGATCACGTCGCCGTTGGACAGCGTCGACTCGAGCGGCACCAACTTGCCGTTGACCCGCGCCCCGATGCACTTGTGCCCCACCTCGGTGTGCACCGCGTACGCGAAGTCCACGGGCGTCGACCCGGTCGGCAGCGGGATGACGTCACCCTTCGGGGTGAAGACGTACACCTCCTGGCTGGACAGGTCGAAGCGCAGCGCGTCGAGGAACTCGCTCGGGTCGGCGGCCTCGCGCTGCCAGTCCAGCAGTTGCCGCAGCCAGGTCATCTCGTCGATGTGCGCCGGCGGGCCGACGATCTGGGTGCCCTTGTGCTCCTTGTACTTCCAGTGCGCGGCGATGCCGAACTCGGCGGTGCGGTGCATGGCGTACGTGCGGATCTGCATCTCCACCGGCTTGCCGGTGGGCCCGATGACAGTCGTGTGCAACGACTGGTACATGTTGAACTTGGGCATGGCGATGTAGTCCTTGAAGCGGCCCGGCACCGGCTGCCAGTTGGCGTGGATGACCCCCAGCGCCGCGTAGCAGTCCCGAACCGTGTCGACCAGGATGCGCACGCCCACCAGGTCGTAGATGTCGTTGAAGTCGCGACCCCGCACGATCATCTTCTGGTAGATCGAGTAGAGGTGCTTCGGCCGGCCGGTGGTCTCCGCCTTGATCTTGGCGGCCTTCAGATCGGTCTGCACCTTCTGCGTCACCTGCCGCAGCAACGCCTCGCGCTGCGGCTGGTGCTCCCCGATCAGCCGGTTGATCTCCTCGTAGCGCTTCGGGAAGAGCGTGCCGAAGGACAGGTCCTCCAGCTCCCACTTGATCGTGTTCATACCGAGCCGGTGCGCCAGCGGCGCCAGGATCTCCAGCGTCTCCTTGGCCTTCTGCTCCTGCTTGGGACGGGGCAGGAAGGTCAGGGTACGCATGTTGTGCAGCCGGTCGGCCAGCTTGATCACCAGGACCCGCGGGTCCTTCGCCATCGCCACGACCATCTTGCGGATCGTCTCGGCCTTGGCCGCGTCACCAAGCTTGACCTTGTCGAGCTTGGTGACGCCGTCGACGAGCAGGGCGACCTCGCCACCGAAGTCGGCCCGCATCTGGTCGAGGGTGTACTCGGTGTCCTCGATGGTGTCGTGCAGCAGCGCGGCGACAAGCGTGGTGGTGTCCATGCCCAGGTTGCCGAGGATCGTCGCCACGGCGAGCGGGTGGGTGATGTAGGGGTCACCGGACTTGCGGTACTGCCCGGAGTGCCACCGCGCGGCCGTGTCGAAGGCGCGCTGGAGCAGCCGGGCGTCCGCCTTGGGGTGGTTGTCGCGGTGGCTGGCGATCAGCGGCTCCAGCACCTCGCTGACCTGGGAGGTCTGCCAGGGCGCGTTGAACCGGGCCAGCCGGGCCCGGACCCGCCGGCCGGTGGGCGCGTTGGACAGCCCGAAGCCACCGCTGGGCGACGGATCGATGCCCGCGTCGGTCGGGAACGGCACCACGACACCGTCGGCGCCAGGGGACGCCTCGGCACTCGGCGGGCCACTTGTCGGACGTGCCGCGCTCTCGCCGGAAACCCTGCCGGAGCCGTTGCCGGTGCCCGTCACCCGGGCCGGCACGTCGCCTGTCCGGTCGGTCACCGAGCCGTCAGCGTCGCCTGTCGGGTGCACCGTGCCCTCCGCCGGAGGGACGACATCGTGGGACACCGGCCTCCTCACCGCTCGCCGGAAAAACACCTGCCGAACATCGGCCGGCCTGGTCTTCGCCCGCCGGACGGGGTACCGCCGGCGTCAGCAAAGGGCAATGCTACCCGCACGGACGGTCCCCTGCCGCTCCGCCGGACGGTCGGCGCCGAGTCCGTCCCGTGGATCCGGGGCCAAACGGTCAGCAGGGCACCGGTGGGCTCAAACGGTCAGCAGGGCGTGGACGGGACGCGGCGCCAGACGCTCACGCCCACCCAGGAAGCCGAGCTCCAGCAGCACGGTGAAGCCGGTGACGGTCCCGCCGGCCCGCTCCACCAGATCCAGCGTCGCCTCGGCGGTGCCACCGGTGGCCAGCACGTCGTCGACCACCAACACCCGGTGCCCGGCGGTGAAGGCGTCCTCGTGCACCTCGAGGGTGGCCTCGCCGTACTCCAGCTCGTAGGAGACCGAGTGCGCCGGGCGGGGCAACTTGCCGGCCTTGCGCACCGGCACCACGCCCACCCCCGTCGCGTACGCGATGGCCGCCGCGACGACGAACCCCCGCGCCTCGATGCCGACCACCACGTCGAAGGCGTCCCGCCCGTGGTACGAGACGATCCCGTCGATCACCTCACGGAAGACCTTGCCGTCGGCGAACAGTGGCATCAGGTCCTTGAACATGACGCCGGGCTTGGGGAAGTCGGGCACGTCCAGCACCCGGCTGGCGACCAGGCGGGCGACCTCCGGGCCACTGTCCCCGCGCGCTGCGGTGCTGTGGGTCTCCGTCACGGCTGTTTCGCTCTCCTTCGACGACGAACGGCGTCCGGCAACAGCATGCCGGACGCCGTTCGGGTGTTTCCTGTCGGGTCAGCGCCGCTTGGCGCCACCCGGTCGGTTGCCGCCGCCACCCGGGCGACCGCCCCGGGCGCCGGTGGGACGCTTGCCCGCCGGCCGAGCGCCCACCTTGGGGGCGGCACCGGCGAGCGCTGCGGCGTCCTGGTCGACCGGCTCGTCGGTCGCGTCGGCCTGGTCCGCCGAACTCGCGGCGGGGCCCTTACCGGCGACGTCGCCACGGACGCCCCCGCCCCGTCGGGACAGAACGCGCTTGTTGTGCGCCTGGATCCGCGGGTCGTAGTTCTTCAGCAGCGCCAGCAGCGGGGTCGCCACCAGGATGGACGTCAGGAACGCCACCGCCATACCGACGAACAACACCAGACCGAGGTCCTTCAGGGTGCCCGCGCCGAGCAGGCCGGCACCGATGAAGAGCAGACCGCCGACCGGCAGCAGCGCGACCACCGAGGTGTTCAGCGACCGCATCAGGCTCTGGTTGACGGCCAGGTTCGACGCCTCGGCGTACGTCTGGTTGTTGTTGGCGGTGATGCCCCGGGTGTTCTCCTGGACCTTGTCGAAGACCACCACCACGTCGTAGAGCGCGAAGCCCAGGATGGTGAGGAAGCCGATGATCGTCGACGGCGTGACCTCGAAGCCGACAAGCGAGTAGATGCCGGCGGTGAGGACCAGGTTCATGATCAGCGAGGCGACCGCGGCCACGGCCATCCGCCACTCGAAGCGCAGGATCAGGTAGACCATCACCAGCGCGATGAAGATGATCAGACCGAGCACGGCCCGCTCGGTGACCTGGCTGCCCCAGGCCTCGCTGACCTGGTTGCCGCTGATCTGGTCGACGTTGATGCCGAGGTCCTCGGCGATCTGGGCCTTGACCGCGTTGGCCTGCTCGACGGTGAGCTGCGGCGTACGCAGCTCGTAGGAGTCACCGCCCGGCCCGCCGACCTTCTGCGTGGTCGCCACCTCGACGCCGGTGTCCTCCGAGGCGAGGGCCGAGTTGACCTCCCGCTCGGCGTCGTCGATCGTGCCGACGCTTGCCGGAACCTGGAACGAGTTGCCGCCGGCGAACTCGATGCCCAGGCTGAACCCACGGATCGAGAAGCTGAGGATCGCGATCAGGACCAGGACCCCGGCGACGCCGAACCAGAGCTTGCGCCGGCCGACGATGTTGAGACCGGCCTCGCCGTTGTAGAGGCGGCTCGCCAGACCGTTTTCAGCCATCTCAGGCCTCCTTGGCGCGCGGGTTGCGGGGCTGCTCAGTCGGCTGGTTGCGGGCCGGGAGTGCCCGGCCCAGACCGCTGACCCGCGGGGACAGGAACGCCCGGGTCCGGGCGAACATCGTCATGATCGGGTGCCGGAAGAGGAAGACCACCACCAGGTCCAGCACGGTGGCCAGGCCGAGCGCGAACGCGAAGCCCTTGACCGTGCCGACCGAGACCACGTAGAGCACCACCGCGGACAGCAGGGTGATGGCGTTGGCCGAGATGATCGTCCGGCGGGCCCGGATCCAGGCGCGGGGCACCGCGCTACGCGGGCTGCGCCCCTCCCGGATCTCGTCTTTCAGTCGTTCGAAGTAGATGACGAACGAGTCCGCCGCCACACCCAGTGAGACGATGATGCCGGCGATGCCGGCGAGGGTGAGCGTGAAGCCGATCTGCCGGCCGAGCACCACCAGCGCGCCGAAGAGCAACAACGCGGAGAGGACGAGGCTCAGGAAGATCACCGAGCCGAGCAGCCGGTAGTAGAAGAACGCGTAGATGATGACCAGCAGCATGCCGATGCCGGCCGCGAGCAGACCGGCGCGCAGGTGGCTGGCACCCAGCGTGGCGGTGACGTTCTGCGCCTCCTGCTGCTCGAAGGTCACCGGCAGCGCGCCGTAGCGGAGCTGACCGGCGAGGGTGCTGGCGTCCTTCTGGGTGAAGGTGCCGGTGATCTGGGAGTTGCCGGTCAGCACGCCCTGGATCTCCGGCGAGGAGACGATCTCGTTGTCCAGTACGACGGCCACCCGGCACTTGCCGTCCTGACCCAGCGCGGTCGCGTCGCAGGCCTGACCCTCGTTGTTGAACGCCTCACGGGTCAACGAGGTCCACTTGCCCTGACCGTCGCCGGTGAAGTCCAGGCTGACCACCCAGGAGTTGGTCTGGTCGAGCACCGCATCCGCGTCGGACACGTCGGTGCCCAGCACCTTGGCCTGGTCGAGCAGGTACTTCGACGCGCCGTCCTCGCAGGAGACGACCTGCTGCTTCGGGTCGGAGATCGACGCCGGGGGGCGCTGGTCGAGCTGCGCGCAGCCGATCGTCGGCACGTTGAACTGCATCTGCGCCGGCAGCACCGCGACCTCCTGCGGAGACAGCGTGCCGAACGGCTTGAGCTTCTCGGCCAGCGACGGGTCGGCGCTCAGGTCGGCCGGGGCCTGCAACCCGTTGGCGGCCTGCCAGGTGGCGGCGCCGACCTTCTGCTCGACGGCCTTGCGCTGCTCCTCGATGCTTGCCGGGACCGGCTCGGCGCTGGCGGTGGGCGCGGCGGCGCTCGGCGAGGCCGTGGCGGACGCGGCGGGCGTCGGCGTGGCGCTCGGCGACGCCGGGGCCATTCCGCCCTGACCGCCGCTCGGCGACGAGGTCACCTTCGGCGAGGCGCTGCCGGTCGGGGTCGCGGCACCGGTCGGGGTCGCGCTGCCGGTCGGGGCGGCGCTGCCGGTCGGGGCCGGCGTGGCGGCGGGCGGCGCCTCGGCCACCCCGCTGCCGGAGGCGGCCTTGAGCACCTTGCGGAAGCGCAGCTCGGCCGCGCTGCCCACGTCGGTGAGGTCCCGGTTCTCACCGGGCAGGGAGATGACGATGTTGCGGTTGCCCTCGGTGACCACCTCGGCCTCGGCCACGCCGAACGCGTTGACCCGGCTCTCGATGATCTCGCGGGCCTCTTCGAGGTTCTCCGCCGTCGGGGGCTTGCCGTCGACGCTGTTGGTCGCCTCCAGTGTCACCCGCGTGCCGCCGATGAGGTCCAGGCCGAGCTTGGGCTCGAGCCGGTCCTTCAAGCTGCCGCTGGCGCCGGCGAAGAACACCAAAAGATAGAGGACCACGAAGATGAACCCGAGCACGGCGAGCTGCCGCCCGGGGCGCATCTGTCCCTGAGGTGGTGCCACGGCTGTCCTGTCTCCCTGTACGGTCGCGCCGCTGTCGCAGCGGCGGCGGGTGTCGGGCCGGGGGTTCCGCCCGACGGGTCTGCCTTGAGCCGACGAGGTGCCGGCACGAGGACCGGGCAACCCGGCGCGGAACGCCGACGGTCACCGGAACGTGCCGACGCCCGGCGTCGACCCAACTATCCAGTTTTCACGTCTCGTCCGCTGCCCCGTCGGGCGCGACGACCCGGAAGCCGGGTCGACCGGCCGGACGCCGGACTCGCCGCTCCCGGAGGGGAGGGGTCAGTCCTTGGCGGTGTCCGCGTCCTCGGTGACCGGCTCGCTCGGCAGCTCCGCGCGGGTGACCACCCGCGCGATGGCCGGGCGGGCGTACCGGGTCTGCACACCGGGTGCGACCTCGATCAGGACAGTGTCGTCCTCGATGCCGGTGACCGTGCCGTAGAGCCCACCGATGGTCACGACCTCGTCGCCGGGGCCGAGGTTGGACTGCATCGCCTCTGCCTCTTTGCGGCGCTTCTGCTGGGGCCGGATCATCATGAAGTACATGACACCGAAGAGCAGGGCGATCATCAGGATCGGCGTGAAACCGCCGGCCCCGCCACCCGCTGCTGCCAATTGCACGGTTACTGACCTTCCCATTGGCCACCTGCCCGGCACCGGAGTGCCGGAGCGGAGGCGGATTCTCACGTCCTGTACAGACCGCGGCGAAGTCTAAACCCTGCACCTGGGAACGCCGAATGCGGCACAGATCACGTTCACATCACGGCTGATCGGCATCCAACGAGAACAAGTCGGGCACAGGTGGACTATCTGCACCAAATGTACCATTCGGCGGCGTGCGCCCCAGATGCCGCCAGGCGGCCTCGGTCGCCACCCGGCCCCGGGGCGTCCGCGCCAACAGGCCGGCTCGCACCAGGAACGGCTCGCAGACCTCCTCGACCGTGTCCGGCTGCTCCCCCACCGCCACCGCGAGAGTGGACAACCCGACCGGGCCGCCCCGGAACGAGTCGACCAACGCGGTCAGCACCGCACGGTCCAACCGGTCCAGCCCGAGCGCGTCCACGTCGTACACCACCAGGGCCGCGCGGGCGGTGTCGAGATCGACCACCCCGTCCGCCCGGACCTCGGCGTAGTCGCGGACCCGGCGCAGCAGCCGGTTGGCGATCCGCGGCGTGCCCCGCGACCGACCGGCGACCTCGGTCGCGCCCTCGGCGGTGATCGGCACCCCCAGGATCCGCGCCGAACGGTGCAGCAGCGTCTCCAGGTCCGCCGGGGAGTAGAAGTCCAGGTGCGCGACGAAACCGAAACGATCCCGCATCGGCCCGGTCAGCAACCCGGAGCGGGTCGTCGCGCCGACCAGGGTGAACGGCTCGACATCAAGCGGAATCGCCGTCGCCCCCGGCCCCTTGCCCACCACCACGTCGACCCGGAAGTCCTCCATCGCGCTGTACAGCAACTCCTCGGCCGGCCGCGCGATCCGATGGATCTCGTCGATGAAGAGCACGTCACCCTCGGCGAGGCTGGTCAGGATCGCCGCCAGGTCACCCGAACGCTCGATCGCCGGGCCGCTCGTCACCCGAATACCCGTGCCCAGCTCGGCGGCGACGATGTTGGCCAGACTCGTCTTACCCAGACCAGGCGGACCGGACAGCAGGATGTGGTCCGGCGGCGCACCCCGCCGCATGGCGCCCTGCAACAACAGGTCCAGCTGGTCACGTACCCGGTCCTGGGCGATGAACTCGGCCAGCCGCCGCGGCCGTACCGTCGCCTCCGCATCCCGGTCGGCGTCGCTGACGTACGCCGAGACGAGCCCCTCGGTCTCGCTCATGGTGCTGCCTTCATTCGCGACTGCGGGGCTCGCAAACCCGGCTCACTCCTCGCGCTCAGTGCTGCCTTCATTCGCGACTGCGGGGCTCGCAAACCCGGCTCACTCCTCGCGCTCATCGTGCGGCCCGGGCGCTCATCGGGTGCGACCCAGCAGTCGGATCGCCTGCTTGAGCAGGACCGGCACCGGCGGGGTCTCGCCCTCGATCGACTCCGCCACCGCGGCCACCGCCTGGTCGGCCTGCCCGGCCGTCCAGCCCAACCCCACCAACGCCTGCCGGACCTGGTCGGGCCAGCTGCCGCGGGTCACCCCGGCCACCCCGTCGGCGCCGATCGGCACCGGGCCGATCCGGTCGCGCAGTTCCAGCACCAGCCGTTCCGCACCCTTCTTACCAATCCCGGGTACGCGGGTCAGGGCCGCCGTGTCGGCGTTGGCGATCGCCTTGCGTACCGCGTCCGGGGAGTGCACCGCAAGCACCGCCTGGGCCAGTCGAGGGCCGACCCCACTCGCGGTCTGGAGCAGCTCGAACAGTGACTTGGCGTCGTCGTCGGCGAAGCCGTACAGGGTCAGCGAGTCTTCCCGCACGATCAGGCTGGTGGCGAGCCGGGCGACCTGGCCGACCCGCAGCTCCGCGAGGGTTCCCGGGGCGCAGTGCACGGCGAGCCCGACCCCGCCGACCTCGATCACCGCCTGGTCCGGACCTGTCGCGGTCACCGTGCCGCGCACACTGGCGATCATCGTGCTCCTCCTCGTCGTGCCCGGTCGGCCGCAGCGGCCAGCTTGGACCGGGTGCCTCCACGCCACACGTGGCAGATGGCCAGGGCCAACGCGTCGGCGGCGTCGGCCGGCTTCGGCGGCTCGGCCAGCCGCAACAGCCGGGTCACCATCGCGGTCATCTGCGCCTTGTCGGCCTGACCGGACCCGGTCACCGCCGCCTTCACCTCACTCGGCGTGTACGTCTGCACCGGCAACCCGGCGCGCGCCCCGGCCAACACGGCGATACCGCTGGCCTGCGCGGTGCCCATGACGGTGCGCACGTTGTGCTGGCTGAACACCCGCTCGACGGCGACGCTCTCCGGCTCGTGCTTGGCCACCAACTCGGTCAGCGACCGATCCAGGTGCAACAGGCGCAGCGCCAGGTCGTCGGCCGGGTCGGTGTAGACCACGTAGTAGGCGACGAGCGTGCAGGGCCGGCCGGGCACGCCCTCGACCACGCCCACCCCACACCGGGTCAGCCCCGGGTCCACACCGAGCACGCGCACGCCGCCCCCTCCCCCAACCGTCAGCAGTACGTGTGTTCGACACCCTAACCGTCGCCGTTCCACGAGCCCCACGGGACACGCCCTGATCCCCCCACCCCACACCGACCCCACGCCCCACGCCACGCCACGCCCCACGCCCCACGCCCCACGCCCCACGCCCCACGCCCCACGCCCCACGCCCCACGCCCCACGCCCCACGCCCCAAGATCTCCGCAACTTCCCTGAGGTTGCTGCCTCCGACACGCGGGAGACAGCAACATCCCCGATGCTGCGCAGATCGTGACGGACACACACCCCTACCGACCCGCTGGCGCGAGGTCCGCAACACCCACAGCCGCCAAGATCGCGCTCGAACCAGGATCGAGTGGTCACGCAACACCGGGAGGCCACTAGATCCCGGTTCGAGTGCGATCTTGCGGGGGCGGCACGGCGCGAGGCGGAGCGGGGCGAGCCGGGGCGGGGCGGGCCACACAGCTTTGGTGCGGAGTATGTGTCGCTGACCCATGTGCCGGGGACCACACAGCTCGTAACTTCTTGCGCCATGACGGCAGAACCCGTGGCGGTCCCCCACGTCGTACAGGTCGACCTCTCCGGTCGGACCGCCCTGGTCACCGGAGGCGGCGGCGGCATCGGGCGGGCGTGCGCCCTGCGGTTGGGCGCGGCCGGTGCCACGGTGATCGTGGTGGACCGCAACCTGGAGGCGGCCGAGGCGGTGGCCGCGGAGGTCGGTGGCCGGGCCGAGGGCGTCGACCTGTCCGACGCCGCGGCGGTGGACGCACTCGACGTGGACGTGGACATCGTGGTGAACAACGCCGGGCTCCAGCACGTCGCGCCGTTGCAGGACTTCCCCGTCGAGCGCTTCGAGTACATCCAGCGGGTGATGGTGGAGGCGCCGTTCCTGCTGATCCGCCGGGCGCTGCCGCACATGTACGCGCGCGGGTGGGGGCGGGTCGTCAACATCTCCTCGGTGCACGGGTTGCGGGCCTCGCCGTACAAGGCGGCCTACGTCTCGGCCAAGCACGCCCTGGAGGGGTTGTCGAAGGTGGTCGCGCTTGAGGGCGCGGCGCACGGGGTCACCGCCAACTGCATCAACCCGGCGTACGTGCGCACCGCGCTGGTGGAGAGCCAGATCGCCGACCAGGCGGCCAGCCACGGCATCGACGAGGCCGAGGTGATCGAGAAGATCATGCTGGCCCGGGCCGCGGTCAAGCGGCTGATCGAGCCGGCGGAGGTCGCCGAGCTGCTGGCGTACCTCTGCTCGCCGCCGGCGGCCTTCATCACCGGCGCGTCGATCGCCCTCGACGGGGGCTGGACGGCCAACTAGTGGGGCTGAGCACAATGTCGACCATGTCATCGCCGGTGGAGTTCCTGGAGCTGCTCGCCCGTGAGGCCGCGGCGGTCGAGTTCGAGGGGCCGCTGGTGGCCGCGCGGGCCGCCGGGCTGCCACCGGACCGGCTGGCCGAGCTGGAGCAGGCCAGGTCGGTGGCGTTGCGGGTCCGGGCGCTGCTGGAGCGTCGGCGTCGCCGGGAGAGCGAGCTGTCCGGCCTGTACGACACGGTCAGCGACCTGGCCGGGCTGCGCGACCTCGACGACGTCCTGCGGGCGATCGTGCACCGGGCCCGCCACCTGCTGGGTGCGGACGTGGCCTACATGACGCTCAACGACGACGAACGCGGCGACACCTACATGCGGGTGACCGACGGGTCCGTCTCGGCGCGTTTCCAGCGGCTGCGCCTGCCGATGGGCGCCGGTCTCGGCGGCCTGGTGGCCCAGTCCGGCGCCCCGTACGTCACCGCCAACTACGGCGAGGACGCGCGTTTCCACCACACCGGCGAGATCGACGCCGGTGTGGGCGAGGAGGGGCTGGTGGCGATCCTCGGGGTGCCGCTGCGGCTCGGCTCCACGTCGATCGGGGTGCTCTACGCGGCCAATCGTTCGGCCCGTCCGTTCGTCCGGGAGGAGGTGGCGCTGCTGGTGTCGCTCGCCGCGCACGCCGCGGTGGCGATCGACACCGCCCGGCTGTTGACCGAGACCCGTTCGGCGTTGGCCGAGTTGTCGGCGGCGAACACCACCATCCGGGCGCACAGCAGCTCGGTGGAGCGGGCGGCGGCGGCGCACGACCGGATGACCGCGCTGGTGTTGCGCGGCGGCGGGGTGGAGGACGTGGCGGCGGCGGTGACCGAGGTGCTTGGCGGCGCGCTGCTGGCGCTCGACGCCGAGGGGCGCCTGCTGGCCCGGGTGGGTGAGATCGAGGAGCCGGACCGGGCGGACATCGTGGAGGCGGTGGCCGCGTCCCGGACCGAGGGGCGCAGCGTACGCCGGGGTCCGCTCTGGTACGCGGCGGTGGTGGCCGGCGCGGAGAACCTGGGTGCCCTGGTGCTGCGCCCGGACGACGAGTTGGTCGACGCCGACCAGCGCATCCTGGAGCGCGCCGCGTTGGTGACCGCGCTGCTGCTGTTGTTCCGCCGGACGGTCGCGGAGGCGGAGGGGCGGGTGCGTGGCGAGCTGCTGGACGACCTGATCGCCCGCCCGCTGCGCGACACCGACGCGCTGCGCAGCCGGGCCCGCCGCCTCGGCGTGGACCTGGACGCGCCGCACGTGCTGGTGGCGGTGGGCGACGACGCGATCGCCGCGACCGGCTCGGCGCGGCAGCGGGTGCTCTCCTGGGCCACCACGTACGCCTCGGCGCGCGGTGGACTGGCCGCGGCGCGCGACGGCCGGGTGGTGCTGATGCTGCCGGGGTTGGACGCGGGCGGCAGCGCCCGCGCGGTGGCGCGGGACCTGTCCCGGGTGACCGGTCGACCGGTGACCGCCGGGGCGAGCGGCCCGTCGAACACGCCGTCGGCGCTGGCGGCGACCTTCCAGGAGGCGGACAGGTGCCTGACGGCGCTTGGCGCGCTGGGCCGCTCCGGGCAGGGGGCGAGCACCGTGGAGCTGGGCTTCGTGGGGCTGTTGCTGGGCACTGTCGGCGACCGGGGTGAGAAGGACGTGACCGAGTTCCTCGGCGCCACTGTCGGGCCGGTGCTCGACTACGACGCCCGGCGCGGTACGGCTCTGGTGAAGACGCTTGAGGCGTACTTCGGGGTGGGTGGCAGCCTGGCCCGGGCCGCCGAGCAGTTGCACGTGCACGTCAACACGGTGACCCAGCGGTTGGAGCGGGTCGGGCAGCTGCTCGGCGTCGACTGGCAGCGGCCCGAGCGGGCGCTCGAGGTGCAGCTCGCGCTGCGCCTGCACCGCCTGCGCGCGCCAACCGGCTGACCGGAGCCGGCCGGCGGACCCGACGCCGGCCGGCGACCGGGCACCCCGACGTCGGGGGGGCACCAGAGACGCCGACCGGGCACGGCACGGCAACCGGCAACCGGCAACCAGCGACCTGGCGCCCGGCGTCAGCGGGCTCGGATGCCCTCCAGCACGGCGTCGACGACCCGCTCGGGCAGGCTCTGCTCGTCCAGGTCAGGGTTCCACTGGAGCACCCGCTGGATCAGCATCGGCCCGGTGAGCAGCGCCATCGTCACCTCGACGTCGATGTCGGCGCGGAGCACCCCCTCGTCGATGCCGCGCCGCAGCACCTCGCGCATCAGCTGCCGCCGGGGCGCGATGATGTTCTGGTAGAGCTGGAACTGGTCCGCGCTGCGGTTCACGGCGGGCGCCAGGCATGGCATGATCTTGGCCGCTCGCGGGTCGACGTTCTTGCCGATCGCACCGACCAGCAGCACCAGGTCGTCGCGGACGGAGTGGCCCGCCGGCTGGGCCATCACGCCCTTGAGCCGCCGCAACGCGTCCAGCAGCAACGCGTCCTTGCCGGCCCAGCGACGGTAGATGGTGGCCTTGCCGACCCCGGCTCGGGCAGCGATCGCCTCGATCGAGAGCGCCTCGATGGTGCTGCCCTCGGCGAGCAGGTCGAGGGTCGCCTCGATGATGGCCTCATCGGCGCGGATGCTCCGCGGTCGCCCTGGCGACCGCGGAGCATCGGCAGTGGACGTCATGTCCGCCATTCTTCCCGAACCTATGCCGTGCCGGCCAGCTCAGGCTCAGCGACCGGCGCCGCCGGGACGACGCTGGCGTCCTCCTTGCCCGGCATCCAGCGCAGCACCACGATCATCCCGAGCGCGGCGATCACCGCGGAGAGCCCGGCCGCCCAGTGCATGGCGGTGACGAAGGCGTCGTTGGCCGCCGAGATGAGCCCCGGAGCCGCCGGGCCGAGCTGGCCCGCCGCCGCGTACGCCCCGGAGATCGACTCGTTCGCCGCGTCCCTGGCCTGCGTGGGCAGACCGGTGAGCGCGTCACCGATGTCGCTGCGGTAGACCGCGGAGAGCACCGAGCCGAGGACGGCCACGCCGAGCGCGCCGGCCACCTGGCGGATGGTGTTGCTGACCGCGGAGCCGACACCGGCCTTCTCCCGGGGCAGCGCCGACATGATCGACTCGGTGGCCGGCGGCATGATGTTGGCCATCCCGGCGCCCTGGATGAGGAAGACCAGCAGCACGACCCAGATCGGGGTGGAGGCGCCGATGAAGACGAAGGCGGCGAGGGACACCACGGTCAGCCCCAACCCGACGGCGGCGACGACCTTACCGCCGTAGCGGCGGACCATCGCGGCGCTGCGCGGAGCGAAGACCAGCTGGGCACCGGCGAAGGGCAGGAAGAGCAGGCCGGTCTGCAGCGGGCTGTAGTCGCGCACGAGTTGCAGGTAGAACGAGCCGAAGAACATCGAGCCCATCGCGGCGAAGAAGACCAGGCCGACGATGGCGACCGGCGCGGCGAACCGGGGCACCTTGAACAGTCGGACGTCGAGCGACGGGTGGTCGCTGCGCCGCTCGTGCTGGACGAACCAGGCCAGCACCGCGACGCCCACCAGGATCGAGCCCCAGGCGACCGGGCGGTCGAAGCCGTGCTCGCCGCCGTCGATGATGCCGTAGGAGAGGGCGACCAGACCGACCACGGAGAGCAGCACGCCGAGCACGTCGATCCGGCCGGGCCGCGGGTCCCGCGACTCGGGGACCAGCAACGCCACCAGGACCACGCCGGCGGCGACCACCGGCACGTTGATCAGGAAGACCGAGCCCCACCAGAAGTGCTCCAGCAGCGCGCCGCCGAGGATCGGGCCGATCGCCACGGCGAGACCGACCGCGCCGGCCCAGACACCGATGGCCCGACCGCGCTCACGGGGGTCGAAGACGTTGGAGATGATCGACAGCGTGACCGGCATGATGGCCGCGCCGCCGACCCCCATCAGGGCACGGGCCGCGATGAGCTGTCCGGGGCTCTGGGCGTACGCGGAGAGCAGCGACGCCAGGCCGAACAGCAGCAGACCGATCATCAGGAAGCGCTTGCGGCCGGCGCGGTCGCCGAGCACCCCGAAGGTGAACAGCAGCCCGGCGAAGACGAGCGTGTAGGAGTTGATGGACCACTCCAGCTCGCCCTGACTGGCGCCGAGGCCGTGCACCGGGTCGGCCAGGGTGCGCAGGGCCACGTTGAGGATCGTGTTGTCGAGGACGACCACGAGGAGGCTGATCACCAGCACCCCCAGGATCGCCCACCGCCTCGGGTGTCCGGTGTTGTTGTGCAGCTCCATGCCGTGCTTTCCCCCCACGCTTGTCACCCGCGACGAAATACGATACGGGTCAGACTCGTAACGTGGGTCAGCCTACGACGCGTATTAACGATACGGCACCGATCCGTATCGTATGTGGTGGGCATCACGCCGAGTGGGCACCGTCAGGCACGCGGCGACGGCGTCCGACAGCGTGCCGAGCCGGGCCGCCGGATGGCCGAGCGGCTCGATCCAGCCCGGCCCCGCGCCGTACACCCGAAGGAGCGGGAAGTCCCGGGCGAAGCGCACCAGGCGGTACGCGCGGCCGGTCAGCGGCGTCTGCGACCAGAGCACGACGGTGTGCGGACGCGCCCGGTACACCGCGCTGGTGAGCGCGGACCAGGGCAGCGCGGGGCCGAGGTTCAGGCAGCCACGCCCCTGCTCGCGCAGCGCGGCGGCGAGCGCGAGCTGGCCCAGGCTGTGCGCCTCCTTCTCGGCGCCGGCCAGCAGCACCCCGCCGGTGGGCAGCGGCCGGCCCGGCTCCCGGCGGTACGCGTCCAACCCGACCCGGACGCCCTCGAAGAGGGCGTGTTCGACGACGACCTCGGCGGGGGTCCGGCCCGACAGACGGCCCAGCAGCGGACGGCAGACCTGCTCCCAGAGCGCCGGTACGCCCCACGCCTCGGCGCACTCCAGCAGCGCCGAGGCGACGCCGTTGGCGTCCAGGTCCTCGGCCGCGAGCGAAACCTGCTTGCGCGCGATCTCCACGGCCTCCGCCGGCATCGGATCGGTAAGCACCAGACGCACCCCCGGGTAGACGTTCGCTACCCGAGGGTTCGCTCGAAGGGCGCGCGGCGGATGCGCCCGTCGCGGAATCAGGCACCTTGACCAGACCCTCTAGGTTGATGATCCACACAGCCCAACGAAAGGTCCCCACCCCATGCCCGTCGGCTTCACCATGGCGATCGTCTTCGCCGTCGCCCTGGCGGTCAGCGCCGTCGTCGCCCTCGTCGCCCCCGCCCGGCCGTTGAAGCGGATGGCCGCCCTCGCGGCGCTCGGCCTGCTCACCCTGACCCTGGTGGTCGGCGTCGCCTCCAGCGCCCACTCGGTGCCCATCCGCTCGGTCGGCATCGTCACCAGCTTCGGCAAGCCAACCGGCAAGGTGACCGGCTCGGGCCTGAAGTGGGTGGCGCCCTGGCAGAAGGTCGGTGAGTGGGACGCGGGCCGACAGAAGTACGACCACATCGGCGGCAACAACTGCGTACGGGTACGCACCGGCACCCTCGCCGACGCCTGCGTCGAGGTGCTCGTCGAATGGCAGGTCAAGCCGGAGAACGCGCCGAAGCAGTTCATGGACTACAAGGGTGACTTCGGCAGCTTCCGGGGTCAGCGGGTGGGCGTACAGCTCGACAGCGCGGTCAACGACGCCTTCGCCGCGTACAACCCACTGGAGAAGATCGACGCCCGGACCGGTGACCTCAACGTCGACCTGAAGCCGTTCGCCGCGAACATCAAGACCAGTGCGGAGAGCCGCCTCGCCACCGACGTGGACATCCTGTCGGTGACCATCACCCGGGTGAACCACGACGACAAGACCGAGGGCAACATCAAGGCGTTCCAGGACAAGCTGGCGCAGACCCGCAACCTGGAGCAGGACCGCAAGAACGCCGAGATCTCCAAGCAGATCACCGAGACCAACGCGACAGTCGACAAGGTGACCCGCTGCCTCGAGATCGCGGAGAAGAACGGCGCCAACCCGGGGCTCTGCATCAACCCGGGCATCGTCACCGGCTTCGGCGTCTGGGCCCCCGGCGAAGAGGTCGCCAACCTGACCTACTTCGGCCTCTACGCCCTGCAGCACCGCGGCCAGGAGGCGGCGGGCATCG
>NZ_JBSGIV010000038.1:0-66325 GCF_053605225.1 Micromonospora sp. NPDC003944 | reverse complement strand
GCCCGGACGCGGAGTACATCGTCTTCTGCGGTGTGCACTTCATGGCCGAGAGCGCCGACATCCTCACCACCGACACCCAGCGGGTGATCCTGCCCCCGCCGATCTTGCACTTTCGGTTGGCGATAAAGGTGGAATGACCGCTATGTCGCGACAGAAAGTGCAAGATCGCGGCATCAGGGCCGACCACCTCGTCGATCATGGACTTGTGGTGCCTGAGTTAGCGCTGTTCAGCCCCTTTGTCACCCACCATAACTCCATGATCGACCAGGTGGGGTGGCACACGTGCCGGGCTCGGGCTATGTCGACGTGGTCACGCGCCGATCAGCCGGGCGCCGCCCGGCCCCCCGACTCAACGCGGAAGATCTCCTGGTCGGCCAGCACGATCAGGTCGTCGGGCCGGTCCGTGCCTGAGCCGGGTCGACCGACGTCGCCTGGTCACTTTCGGACGTCGAACCGCAGGTGGGTGACGTGTGGTGATTCGATCACCGCGGTTCGTTCGAGGTCGATGTGGTCGGTGCCGAGGTGGTCGAAGAGGCGCGTCCCCGCACCAAGGAGCACCGGCACGAGTTGAATGTGGATCTCGTCGACCAACCCGGCCTTGACGAACTGCCCTCCTATGGTGGGGCCGCCCATGATGAGGACGTCCCGGTCGCCCGCCGCGTGTCGCGCCTGGCGCAGTGCGCTCGGGAGGCCGTCGTCGACGAACGTGAAGACGTCGCTCTTCATCGTCATCGGGGCGCGCGACTCGTGCGTCACCACGAAGCACGGCACCGGGAACGGAGTGTCCTGCCACAGGTCCACACCGACGTCGAAGGTCCGTCTGCCGACCACCACGGCACCCGTCGTCGCATGTCGCTCCCGGACCTGCGCGGCGTCGACTCCGACCGGGGTGACCCCGCCGGCCGCCACCGCACGATCTCCGTCAGTGCGGAACAGCCACTCGTGCAGCCGCTCGCCTCCTCTGCCCATCGGTTGTTCGGCGCTCACGTCCGGTCCGGCGGCGAAGCCGTCCACCGACACGCTCATGCTCAACACCGTGCGGCCCATCGGGTCCTCCTCGTCGTTCACTCCAGGGTGGGTGCGGCGCGGGCGGGGCTGCGCCGCCGCACCCCCGTGCGGGAACACTAAGTCCCCATCGGTGCAGCGGTAAGGACCAGTTGCCTGCTCGTCGAGTGGACCGGTTCGGGACCGGACATGCCCCTGCGCGAGCTGCTCCGGTGGGTGCAGCGGTCTTGTCAGCCGGTGTCGGTGGCGTGTCAGGGCGGTGTCAGCCGGGCCGCGCAGACTCGACGCATGACAGCTGACCTGGTGATCGAGGCCGAGGGCCTCGTGAAGACATTCGGGAAGACGAGGGCGCTACAGGGCGTGGACCTCGCCGTACCTCGTGGGACCGTGCTCGGGGTCCTGGGCCCCAACGGCGCGGGCAAGACCACCGCCGTGCGCATCCTCTCCACCCTGCTGACCCCGGATGCTGGAACCGCCCGGATCAGCGGTTTCGACGTGGTACGGGACGCCGAGCGCGTTCGGCAGAGTATCGGCCTCACCGGCCAGTACGCCTCGGTCGACGAGGACCTGACCGGTCGGCAGAACCTGGAGCTGTTCGGCACCCTGCTGGAGCTGGGGCGTTCCGGCGCCCGGCGGCGGGCCGCCGAGTTGCTCGACTGGTTCGACCTGACCGACGCCGCGAACCGGCCGGCCAAGACCTACTCCGGGGGCATGCGGCGACGGCTGGACCTGGCCGCCAGCCTCGTCGGCTCACCCGACGTGATCTTCCTGGACGAGCCGACGACCGGGCTCGACCCGGCCAAGCGTGAGGACATGTGGGACGTGGTCCGTTCGCTTGTCGGCAACGGCTCGACGGTGCTGCTCACCACGCAGTACCTGGAGGAGGCCGACGCGCTCGCCGACGCGATCACGGTGATCGACCACGGACGGGTGATCGCGCACGACACGCCCGACGGGCTCAAGCGGGTGGTCGGGGGGCAGACCCTGGAGGTCCGGCCGTCCGACCCGGCGCACCTGCCCCGGACCGCGGAGATCCTGACCCAGGTCGGCTCCGGCGCGCAGGCCGACGAGATCCGCAAGGGCGTCCTCGCCGTGCCGGTCAGCGACGACGCGGCCCTGACCGAGAGCGTCGCGCGCCTCGCCTCGGCCGGCATCGCGGTCACCGAACTCTCCCTGCATCTGCCGAGCCTCGACGAGGTGTTCTTCACCCTCACCGGGCGTACGGCATCCGTTGACGACACCACCCGCCCCACGGAGGTCGCGGCATGAGCACCCTCACCGACACCGCACCCACCAGAAGCCGCGCGCTGTCGAACTCGGCGCCGAACCCCCGGCCGTTCCGGCTGGTCCGGCACTCGTTGGCGCTCGCCCGACGCAGCCTCATCAAGACCTGGCGTACACCCGAGGCGCTCATCGACGTCACGTTGCAGCCGGTGCTGTTCCTCGTCATCTTCGTGTACGTCTTCGGCGGCGCGGTCGCCGGATCGACCCACGACTACCTGCAGTTCCTGCTGCCCGGCATCCTGGCGCAGACCATCGCGACAGGTGCCATCGCGATCGGCGTCAACCTCAACACCGACATCTCCAAGGGCATCTTCGACAGGTTCCGGTCGCTGCCGATCCCCCGCTCCGCACCACTTGTCGGCGCGGTCCTCGGCGACGTCGTCCGGTACGTGATCGTCACCGTGTCGACCCTCGCCGTCGGCTACGTGATGGGCTTCCGGATCGAGACCGACCTGTTCCGGGCGATCGCCGGGTGCCTGCTCGCGGTGCTGTTCGCGCTCTGCCTGAGCTGGCTGCCGGTGCTCGTGTCGATGAAGGTGCGCACCGCGGGCGCGGTGCAGGGTGTCATGTTCGCGTTGATCATGCCGCTGAGCTTCGCGTCCAACGTGTTCGTCGGTGCCGACACCCTGCCCGGCTGGATGCAGGCGTTCGTGGACGTGAACCCGATGACCCACCTCGTGGCGTCGGTACGCGGCCTGTTCCTCGGCACCCCGCTCGGCTCGCACGTGTGGTGGACACTCGCCTGGTGCGCCGGTTTCGTGGTGCTGTTCATGCCGCTGGCGCTGCGCGCGTACCGCAAGAAGATCTGACCTGGTCACGGCGTCGGCACCTGGAGCGGCCGGCGCCGTGGCCGAGTGCCGGGTCCCAGACCATTGTCGACCCGGACCACCGGGGGACGCAGCCGCCCACCCGCCAGGCGCGTCCCCCACCTCCTCTGAGCAGAAGACCTAGCGGGCCAGGCGGTCCAGCAGCTCGCCGAGCAGCGCGTGTTCGCCAGGGGTGAGGTCGCCCGGGTCGTTGCCGACCAGCGCACGCAGCGTCAGTGCGGCGCTCGCGCGAGTCGCGGGGGCATCGGTGGGGGGCATGCGCAGGACTCCGGCCAGCGCGGCCTCGCGGACGCGTCCGGACAGACCGACATCCGGCTCCGGCTGGCTGATCAACGTGAGCGTGACGCCGACGTTGGCGGCCAACACCTGTTCGGCGGCATCGGCCGCAGGCACCTTGAGCCGGCCTCGGGCGGCGGTCAACCGCTCGCGCAACGCGGCGTGCGCGGGAGCGGTGACGGCGCAGGGTTTCCCCGGCTCGGCGCGACCGTAGAGCAGCCCGTAGAACGACGGGTGTTCCAGCCCGAACTGCACGTGCCTGTCCCAGCCCTGGCGCAGGTCGTCCAGCGGGTCGCCAGAGCTCTCGACCGCCGTGTACTGGGTGAAGCCGTGGCTCACCACGGCGTCGATGAGGCCCTGCTTGCTGCCGAAGTGGTGGTACAGCGTCGGGGCCTGCACCCCGGCGCGATCGCACACCGCCCTCGTGGACACCGTGCCGCCGCTCTCCAGCAACTCCGCCGCGGCGAGCAGGAGTCGATCCCGTGCGTTCTGCATGTTGCTATAGTAGCTCATGTAGCGCTACATTGGGTTCTATAGCGAGAGGAGAAGTCCGTGAAGACGTGGTTCGTCACTGGTGGGACTCCCGGTGGGTTCGGCCTGGTCTATGCCGAGGCCGCCCTGGAGCGGGGCGATCAGGTGGTGGTGACCGCGCGTCGACCCTCGGAGCTGCGAGAATGGGCTGAACCACACGGCGACCGTGTGCTGGTTCTCCAGCTCGACGTCACCGATGCCGACCAGGTGCATGCGGCGGTCAGGACGGCCGAGGAGCGGTTCGGCGGGATCGACGTGCTCGTCAACAGCGCGGGCCGTGGCTGGTACGGCTCGATCGAGGGTGCCCCCGACGAGACGATCCGGCGCACATTCGACCTCAACCTGTTCGCCGTGGTCGAGGTGGTGCGCGCGGTCCTGCCCGGTATGCGGGCACGCGGAGGCGGCTGGATCGTGAACATGTCGTCGGTGGCAGGGCTCGTCGGCGCACAGGGGTTCGGCTACTACGCGGCGGCGAAGTTCGCCATCGAAGGACTGTCGGAGACGCTACGCCAGGAAGTCGAGCCGTTCGGTGTGCGCGTGCTCGTCGTAGAGCCGGGAGCGTTCCGCACCAGGGCCTTCACCTACTTCCAGAACGAGGACGTCAACGAGATCGTCGACGCCTACGTGCCGATGGTCGAGGGCGTCAAGGCGGCGTTCGTGGACCACAACGGCAAGCAGGCAGGAGACCCTGTTCGCGGAGTGCAGGCCGTGGTCAGCGCGATGAACGCACCCGTTCCGCCGAAACGGATCGTGCTCGGCAACTCCGGCTACGACGTCGTTGTCGCGATGCACGAGAACGCACTCGCGGAGCTGCGCGCGAACGAGAAGCTTTCCCGCAGTGCGGACTTCTGAGCCTGCGTTGCAGGGACACACCAGCACGCGCCCGCGTCCTGGCACCCGAGAGAACTGGAGAGCAGAAATGAACGACATCACCCTGCCCAAGGCCATCGATGACTTCATCACGGCCACCAACGCGCACGACGCGAACGCGCTGGCCGCGGTCTTCGGCGACGGGGCCACGGTGCGCGATGATGGGAAGGCCTGGGCCGGCGAGGCCGAGATCCGCGAGTGGATCCAGGGGCACCTGATCAACCCCAAGGTCGTGCTGACGCCGACCTCGTTCGCGGACGACCGGATGGTGGCCTCCGGGGACGGTGACTTCCCCGGCGGGCCCCTGTCATTCGCATTTGTGTTCGACATCACGGACGACCAGATCACCGACCTCGTGATCGAGCCCGTCTGACTCGTCACCGGCCGGGCTGCGGCGGGAGCCCCTAGACCAGCAGGTCGTCCATCAGCTCGCGGATCCGGGCGGCGGCAGCGGCGACCGGCCGCCCGCGCCACGCGACGAGCAACGACTCGCGCCGCTCCTCGTCAGCGAGGGCGGCGTCGAGCCGTTCGGCGTTGCCGGGTGGGAAGAACATCCCGACGTGGGTGCCGACCCGCGTCCCGAGCGTGAACAGTTCCCGCGCGGTCTCGTCGTCACCGCGGTACGCCGCGAGTTCGGCGCCGCCCTGGGCCCACGCCCCGATGATCGGCAGGTCCTTCGAGGAGAGCGCGTCGTCGCGGGCGAGGGTCAACAGGGCGGCCGCGTGCGCGTCGGGGTTCTCCCCCGGCACCGGCCGCGCCTGCGCCACCCTCAGCTCGAGGACGGCCACGGCGACGCGCAGCATGGCCTGCGGCTGCGGCTGCGGGCTCGTCCAGCCCTTCAGGACTCGGATCACCCGGGCGCCGTAGCCGCGGGCCTCGTCGTACTGGTGCCGCTGCCAGGCCAGGTGGGCCAACCCGAGACAGGCGACCGCGGCGTCCACCGCCTCTCCGTCACCCGGGGCAGCCGTCTCCGCCAGCCGTCGTTCGGCCTCCGCGTCACCGGTCAGGGCGAGCTGCACGTCCAGCCGTACCCGAATCGACCGGGCGTCCTGGGTGGCACCGATCATCTCCATGTGGCGGACGCTGCGCGCCAGCCACTCGGCCGACCCGGTGTCCCCGCTGGGATCGAGGAACTGCCCGACGGCACCCGCCGCCATCGCCATGCCCCAGTGGTCACCGGCCACCTCGAACCGGTGGTACGCCTGCTCGGCGTCGACGACCGACGCCTCGGGGATGCCGCCGTTCTCCCGGGCCGCGGCGCGGGCGAACAGGCCGAGTGCCTGCACGTGCGGATCGGGGTGCGCGACCAACTCGCCGGCGGCCTTCATGCTGCGATCCGGGTCGGAGGCGTCGAACTCGGGCAGCGCCGACGCGAGCGCGGTGAGCCGGGACGACACCTCGTCCGGTCGCTCGGTGAGCAGCGTCCGCAGTGCCCGCCGGGCGAGCACCGCGAGCCGGAGTTCACCGCTGATGCCGGAGTTCACCCCGGTCAACAGGCACAGCCAGGCGAGCCGGTCAGCGTCGGGTGGTGGACGCCCGACACCACGACCGTGCAGGATCGCCGAGCGGCGTCGTCGGACCGGGTCGGCGACACCGAAGATCCCGCGCGCCCACCCGAGGACCTCCAGGTGCAGGCCACGCACCGTCCAGAGGTGGAACAGCGCCGTCGCGACGTCCACGGTGGCCGGCTCGTCGTCCTGGGCGAGCGCCCAGCGCAGGGCGGCGAGCAGGTTGTCCTGCTCGGCGGCGCAGCGGTGCAGCGCCTCGACCTGGCCGGGGCCGACGAAGCGGCCGGCGAGCACGATGGCCTGCTCCCGGGCCCAGCCGACCAGCCCGGCCATGGCCGCCGCTCGGGCACCGACCGCGTCGAGCCGGGCTTCGCCGTACTCACGGACCGTTTCGAGCATCCGGTAACGCGGCGGGCCGTCCCCCTCGACCAGGGTCAGCAGGGACTGCTCGACGAGTGTCGCCAGGCCGCGACGGACGTCCGGGGTCTGCGTGACGGCGGCGGCGAGGTCAGCGGTGAAGGGCGCGGGGATGACCGCCACCCGTTGCAGCAGGTCGCGGTCGTCCTCAGCGAGCAGTTCCCTGCTCCAGTCGACGAGCGCCCACAGGCTCGCGTGCCGCTCCGGCAGGCCGCGCAGGGCGTCGTCGAGCAGCGCGAACCGGTCGGTCAGCCCGACGAGCACGTCGTCGATCGGCATGTGCCGCAGTCGCGCGGCGGCCAACTCGAGGGCCAGGGGCAGGTTGTCGAGCCGGTGGCAGAGGGCCAGCGCCCGCGCGGTGTCCCAGGTGGGCACCGCGCCACCGGCCCGGGCCCGGGATTCGAGGACGGCGAGCGCGTCGGCGTCGGGCAGTGCCGTCAGCCGGTGCACCAGTTCGCCGGCCAGACCCAGCGGGGCCCGGCTCGTGGCGAGCACCGCGACCTCCGGGGACGCCACCGCGACCAGGTTTGCCACGACGGTGGCCACCGCGTCGAGGACGTGCTCGCAGTTGTCCAGCACCAGCAACCCGTCGAGGTCGGGTGCGACCGCGCGAAGGCGTTCCTCGGGGCTGAGCACCCGCCGTTCCAGGCCGAGGTTGCCACCTGTCGACGAGGTGTCCGCACCACCGAGAGCTGCGAGCACAGTGGGCAGCACCTCGTCGGGCGAGCGCAGGCCGGCGAGTTCGATCACGCGTACCGACTGCCCGGCCGCCGCCGTACGCCGCGCCACCTCGGCGGCGAGGCGGGTCTTGCCCGCACCGCCGGTCGCCACGATCGTCACGACTGGTGTCTCGGCGAACGCGCCGGTGACCGCCTCGACGTCCCGGTCCCGCCCGACGAGGGCGGTCAGGGGGCGGCGCCATGCGGCGGGCAGGGTGATCCGCGCCGGTGGCCGGGGTCGCGCCGCGACGGGCGGGGCGGTCAGTTCACCCCGCAGCAACGCCAGGTGGACGGCCGTGATCACCGGCGACGGATCGGTGCCGTACCGGTCGGCCAGCTCGGCGCGCAGCCGCTCGACCACCTCCAGCGCCTCCGCCTCCCGTCCCTGTGCGGCGAGCACCCGGACGAGCAGGGCGGCGGACGGCTCGTCCGGCGGCGTACGGGCGACGAGTCGGCCCAGGTCGACCTCGTCGAACGGGCCCGCGCCGGCGAGCGCTGCCTGTGCGCGCAGGGCGGCGACATCCGCGAACAGGCGACTGTCCTCGGCGGTGTCGAGATCCGGGACCTCGGGGAACAACGCGCGCGCCTCATCGGCCGCGCCGCGGGCGGCACCGACGTCGCCGGACTGGAGCATCGTGCGCGCCTGGTCGACGAGCGTACGTGCCTGGACCGCGTCGACGGTGATCTCCTCGGCGGGCAGCCGGTATCCGCCCGGCACCGCGAGCACTGGC
The DNA here is from genome assembly GCF_053605225.1 of Micromonospora sp. NPDC003944. NCBI lineage: Bacteria > Bacillati > Actinomycetota > Actinomycetes > Micromonosporales > Micromonosporaceae > Micromonospora > Micromonospora sp. NPDC003944. Next base: position 58,157 of record NZ_JBSGIV010000038.1, on the reverse strand, counting down.
AGGCCGAGGCGGCGGACCCGGGACACCAGTGCCTGGACCGCGCCTGTCGCTCCGTCGGGTGGTGCGCCGTCCCAGACGGCGTCCACGAGCAGACCCACCGAGACCGCCCGCCCGCGCGCCTGCACGAGCGCCCGGAGCACCGCCGCGAGCCGTTCACCCCGAACGGGCCGGCCGTCGACGGCGAGTGGGCCGAGGGTCGCGATGTGCACGGACCCAGCATCCCCCACGCGCGCACGGGCCCGACGACCGCCGGTCAACCGGGCCGGTGACGGCCTCGCCATCGACTTGACACGCCATCGCTGCGTTAGGTTAGCCTAACCTCATGCAGAACGAGTTGGCGTCGGCCAACGGGGGCCGCAGCCTGTCCGGCGTCGACCTCCGTCTGGGCTATCACGGTGTGCCGGTGGTGCATGGTGCCGTGATCGACCTTCGCGCCGGGGCCGTGACCGCACTCGTCGGGCCCAACGGCAGCGGCAAGTCCACTCTGCTGCGGACCCTGGCCCGGCTGCACCCGATCGAGTCCGGCATGGTGCACCTCGCCGACGGCGTCACGGCCGCCAGCCTTGCCGCCCGGGACTTCGCCCGGCGGGTCACCCTGCTCGCCCAGAGCCGGCCCGTGCCCAGCGGGGTCACCGTCCGCGACGTCGTCGGCTACGGCCGCCACCCCTATCGGGGTCGCTGGCGCACCGAGGATCCGGACGGTCCCGCCGCCATCGCCCGCGCCATGGACGTCACCGGCGTCGCCACCATGGCCGAGCGTCCGGTCGACGAACTCTCCGGCGGTGAGCTGCAACGGGTGTGGCTGGCCACCTGCCTGGCCCAGGACACCCCGGTGCTGCTGCTCGACGAGCCCACCACGTTCCTCGACCTGCGCTACCAGGTGGAGATCCTCGACCTGGTCCGTGACCTCGCCGACGATCACGGCGTCGCCGTCGGCGTCGTCCTGCACGACCTCAACCAGGCCGCGGCCGTGGCGGACGAGGTCGTCCTGCTGCAGCAGGGCCGGGTCCGCGCCACCGGCACGCCGGCCGAGGTGTTCACCGAGAACGCCCTCACCGAGACCTACGGAATCCGCATCGAGGTGACCACCGATCCGGTCAGCGGACTGGTCACCACCCGCCCCGTCGGGCGGCACCAGATCCGCGCCCTGGTCTGAACCACCCCTCACCCACAGCAGAGAAAGACCGTCATGACCCGTACCCGTTTCACCGCCCTCATCGCCGTCGCGGCCGCCCTGACACTTGGCGCCTGCGGCACCACCGAGAAGGCCGCCGCCCCCGAGACCTCCGCCTCGGCGGCCGGCGGACCGGTCACCATCACCGACAGCCGGGGCAAGGAGATCACCCTCAAGGCCCCGGCGACCAAGGTCGTCGGGCTCGAGTGGGGCGAGGTCGAGATGCTCGTCAGCCTGGGTGTCATGCCCGTGGGCGTGGCCGACCCGAAGGGCTACGGCACCTGGGTCACCTCGGCGAAGCTCGACCCCGGTGTGAAGGACGTCGGCACCCGCGGCGAGCCCAGCGTCGACTCCATCGTCGCCCTCCAGCCCGACCTCATCGTGATGGAGGACGACCGGGGCGCCAACATGGTCAGCCAGCTGGAGAAGTACGCCCCCGTCGTGGTCGCCAAGGGCAGTGACGCCACCGACAACCTCGGCCGGATGCGCACCGACCTCACCATGATCGCGAAGGCGGTCGGCAAGACCACCGAGGCGACGAAGCTGCTCGCCGACTTCGACGCCGCCCTCGCCGACGGCAAGAAGAAGATCGCCGACGCGGGTGCCGCAGGCCGACCGTTCGCCATCGCCGACGGCTGGAAGGAGGGCAGCACCGTCAGCATCCGGATGTTCGGCGCGGGTGCGCTCGTCTCCCAGATCGGCATCCAGCTCGGCCTCACCAACGCCTGGACCGGTAAGACCGATGAGGTGTGGGGCCTCGGCCAGACCGACGTGGAGGGCATGACCGTCCTCAAGGACCCGAACGTGCACCTCTTCTACAACGCCTCCGACGGCGACGACGTGTTCGCCGACGGGCTTGCCAGCAACGCCATCTGGAAGTCACTGCCGTTCGTGCAGAAGGGCAACCTGCACAAGATGCCCAACGGCATCTGGACCTTCGGCGGTCCGCTCTCCGGCAAGCAGTACCTCGACGAACTCGTCAAGACGTACGCGGTGTGAGCGTGCTGAACGCACCCCCACGCCCGGAGTCGGCCATTCGGCCGGCTCCGGGCGGTGGCCCGGCCGTCACTCGCGTCGCCGGTGTCTTCGTCGCCGCGATCCTGCTGCTGCTCGTGGTGGGCGCGGTGCACCTCACCCAGGGCACCTCGACCGTCGGCGCCCTCGACCTGCTGCGGCTCGTCACCGGCACCGACGACGACGCGGCCCGCGTCCTGATCGCCTCCCGGCTGCCCCGGCTGCTCGCCGGACTGGCCATCGGCGTGGCACTGGGGTTCGCCGGGGCGGCGTTGCAGTCGATCGCCCGCAACCCGCTCGCCTCCCCCGACACCCTGGCGGTCAACGCGGGCGCCCACCTGGCGATCGTCGCCGTCGCCGCGTTCGGCGTCTCGCTGCCCGCGCTGCCCGCCGGCGGCCTCGCCTTCTGCGGCGGGCTGGCCGCCGCCGGCCTGGTGATGGCGATGTCCTCGGGTGGGCAGGCCGGCACCACCCGGCTGATCCTCGCCGGCTCGGCGACCGCCCTGGCGCTCGGGTCGGTGACCACCCTGCTGCTGCTCCTGTTCGAGCAGGCCACCATCGGGCTGTTCGCCTGGGGCAACGGCTCGCTGGTGCAGAGCGACCTGACCGCGCTGACCCAACTCGCCCCGGTGATCGTCGGCGCCGCCACCGTGCTCGTGCTGCTCGGGCACCGCCTCGACATCCTCGCCCTCGGCGACGACACCGCCACCGTGCTCGGCCTCGACGTGCGGCGTACCCGGCTCACCGTCATGGTGCTGGCCGTGCTGCTCTCCGCCGCGGCCGTCACCCTCACCGGCCCGGTCGGCTTCGTCGGCCTGTGCGCCCCGGTGATCGTCCGGCTGCTCGCCCCCGTGGTGCCGGGAGTGCACCGGCACCGCATCCTGCTGCCGTTGTCCGGCATCGCCGGGGTCATCATCGTGCTCGGCTCCGACGTGCTGCTGCGGGCCGTGATGGGCGGGCAGGCCGGGGTCGACATCCCCACCGGCGTGGTCACCACCCTGTTCGGCGCGGCGATCCTCATCTGGCTGGCCCGCCGGCACCGCGACGCGGGCCCCACCCGCCGTCCGCCCGGTGGGCACGCCGCCGTCCGCTCCGCCGCCTTCCACCGCGGCGTCGTCGCCGCCACCGCCGTCCTGACCGTCTGCGCCGTGACGATCGGCATGCTCGCCGGCGACACCTGGGTCCTCCTCGGTGACGTCGTCAACTGGGTCAACGGCAGCACCGGGCCCGCGTACACCTTCGTGCTGGACCAGCGGTGGCCGCGCGTCGCCGCGGCGGTCCTGGCCGGCGCGGCGCTCGCGGTCGCCGGCACCACCGTGCAGGCGGTCTGCCGCAACCCGCTTGCCGAGCCGGGCATCCTCGGCATCACCGCCGGCGCCGGGCTCGGGGCCGTCTCGCTTCTCACCTTCGTGCCGCTGGCCGGGGTGTGGGCCGTGTCCGGCGTCGCCGGCCTCGGCGCGATGCTGGCGTTCGCCCTGGTCTACGGCCTGGCCTGGCGCGGCGGGCTGAGCTCCGACCGGCTGGTCCTGATCGGCTTCGGCGCCTGGCAAGGCGGCATGGCGGTCATCACCTATCTGGTCGTCGCCTTCGACCCCTGGAACACCGGGAAGGCGTTGACCTGGCTGTCCGGCTCCACCTACGGTCGCATGCCCACCCAGGTGCTGCCGGTGCTGATCGCCCTGGTGGTGCTCACCCCGGCCGTGGTCGCCGCGCGCCGGGAACTCGACCTGCTGGCGCTCGACGACGACACCCCCCGGGTGCTGGGCGTCCGACTGGAACGCACCCGGCTGATCGCGCTCGGCGCGGCGGCGCTGCTCACCTCCACCGCCGTCTCGGCCGTCGGCGTCATCGGCTTCGTCGGCCTCGTCGCCCCGCACGCCGCGCGGGCGCTCGTCGGCGGGCGGCACTCCCGGGTGCTCCCGGTGGCCGCTCTGCTCGGCGCGGCGCTGGTCAGCATCGCCGACACCCTCGGCCGGACGATCATCGCCCCGGCCCAGGTCCCCGCCGGCCTGGTCACCGCCATGATCGGCGCCCCGTACTTCGTCTGGTTGCTGTGGCGCTCCCGCGCCGTGACGACCAACTCCCGCTAGCCGCCGACCCGAGCCGAGAGAGGCACCATGACCGAGACCCTGCCCATCGCCCCATGGCGCGTGTTCACCGTCACCGTCGCGGCGGTACGCCGACTCAGCCCCTCGTTCACCCGGGTCACCTTCACCGGCGTCGACCTCGACCGCTTCGCCGACAACGGTTACGACCAGCGGATCAAGCTGGTGCTGCCGTTGCCCGGCCAGCGCGGGGTGCACCTCACCGGCGGCGCGGACTGGTACGCGGCCTGGCGGGCCCTGCCGGAGCACCTGCGCAACCCGATCCGTACCTACACCGTGCGGGCGGTCCGGCCGCACCTCGCCGAGGTCGACGTCGACCTCGTGCTGCACGGCGACGGCGGCCCGGCGACGCGGTGGGCCCGGCGCGTCAGCGTCGGCGACGAGATCGCCCTCGTCGGCCCGGACGCCGGCTACGACGGCAACCACGGCGGGATCGAGTTCCGAGCGTCGACGGCCGACACTCTGCTGCTCGCCGGGGACGAGACGGCAGTGCCGGCGATCGCCGGCATCTGCGAACGACTCCCGCTCGACGCCCGGGGCGTGGTCCTGCTGGAGGTGCCCGACGCCGACGACGTGTTGCCGCTCGTCACGCCGCCCGGCATCGAGGTCCGGTGGCTGCCCCGGGGGCTCGACGGGCACGGCAGCCGGCTGGTGCCGGCCGTCGCCGCCGCGGCGGAGGAACTGCTGGCTCCCGGCGCGTCGACGGCCGCCCAGCCCGTTGCGGACGTGGACGTGGACACCGAGATCCTGTGGGAGGTCCCGGACGTGGTGGCCCCGGTTCCGCTGTACGCCTGGCTGGCCGGGGAGGCCGGTGTCATCCGTACCCTGCGCCGCCATCTGGTCGCCGAGCGGGGGCTGGACCGGCGGGCGGTGGCCTTCATGGGTTACTGGCGTCTCGGCCAGGCCGACGCCGCCTGACCGTCGCGAGCCGCGCTCGACGCCAGGACGGCTGGCGCGGCGCACCCCGAGGCCGCCACGGCTGCGAGGTGCGGCGAGGGCCGCGTGGTGCGTACAGTTTCGGGTCGGACTTGGGGCGGGCCGGCGCGAGCCGGCACGGAATACGGGACGAGACGACGACGCATGACGGTGGACAGCATTATCGAAAACGGTCAGGACGGCATTGACCGAGACCGGCTGGAGGCCTGCCTCAGCGTCTTCGAGGCGTTGGAGGCGCTGCCACCCGACCACCCCGACGTGGTGCGGGTGCAGCGCGCCACCGCCCGGCTCTACAAGGTGATCAAGCAGCGGCGGCGCGAGGAGCGGCGCGATGCCATCCTCGCCGCCGACCGGGCGGTGACGGAGGCCACCGCTACCGGCGCTCCGGGGCGGATCGACGACGAGACGCAGGGCATCCCGCTCGCGTCCTCGGTGCCGGGCGAGACGGCGGGCTTCCTGCACAACCCGCGCGGCTGCTACGTCTGCAAGCAGCGCTACCGCCAGGTGGACGCCTTCTACCACCAGCTCTGCCCGTCGTGTGCCGCGCTGAACCGGGAGCGCCGCGACGCCCGGACCGACCTGAGCGGCCGGCGCGCGCTGCTCACCGGCGGCCGGGCCAAGATCGGCATGTACATCGCGTTGCGGCTGCTGCGCGACGGCGCGCACACGACGGTGACGACGCGGTTCCCGCACGACGCGGTCCGCCGCTTCGCCGCGATGCCCGACAGCGCGGACTGGCTGCACCGGCTGCGCGTCGTCGGGATCGACCTGCGTGACCCCGCCCAGGTGATCGCCCTCGCCGACGACGTCGCCAGCCAGGGCCCCCTGGACATCTTGATCAACAACGCGGCGCAGACCGTCCGCCGGTCCCCCGGGGCGTACGCGCAGCTCGTCGCCGCCGAGGCCGCGGCGCTGCCGGACGGCCCCCTGCCGGAGCTGATCACGTTCACCAAGCCGGGTGGGCAGGGCGCCCCGGCGGGCAGTCTCACCGCCGGGCTCACCCCACACGCGCTCACCGCGCTGGCATTGACCAGCGGCTCGGCCTCGCCGGAGCGGATCGCGGCGTCCACGGCCATCGACGCCGGAGGTCTCGTACCCGACCTCGACTCGGTCAACAGCTGGGTACAGCGGGTGCAGGAGGTGGACCCGGTCGAGCTGCTCGAAGTGCAGCTGTGCAACGTCACCGCACCGTTCGTGCTGGTCAGCCGGCTGCGCCCGGCGATGGCCGCCGCGTCGGCCCGCCGCAAGTACGTGGTGAACGTGTCGGCGATGGAGGGGCAGTTCGGCCGCGGCTACAAGGGGCCGGGGCACCCGCACACCAACATGGCGAAGGCGGCGTTGAACATGCTGACCCGCACCAGCGCCGAGGAGATGCTCACCGACGGCATCCTGATGACGAGCGTGGACACCGGCTGGATCACCGACGAACGCCCGCACCCGACGAAGATGCGGCTGGCCGACGAGGGCTTCCACGCTCCGCTGGACCTGGTCGACGGCGCGGCCCGGGTGTACGACCCGATCGTCCGCGGCGAGCAGGGCGAGGACCTGCACGGCTGTTTCCTGAAGGACTACGCGCCCTGCGCCTGGTAACCACCCCGTACCACGAGGAGAAGATCATGCCGAACGACCGTGAGTCGTGGCCGACGCTTGACGAGCTGCTGCGCGAGGAGACCGAGCTGGAGCTCGCGGGTCTGTCCGAGACCGACGCGTACGAGCTGGGAATGCTCGCCGTCACCGCCGCGACCGAGCAGCGGCTGCCGGTGTCGGTGGGCGTGTGGCGGGCCGGGCGGCAGCTGTTCCACTGTGGGCTGCCGGGGTCGACCGCGGACAACGACGCGTGGCTGCGCCGCAAGGGGCGGGTGGTGATGCGCTTCGAGCACTCCTCGCTCTACATGGCCCGGCTGTGCCAGGACAAGCAGGTGACACTTGCCGAGCGGTTCGGCCTGCCGGCCTCGCGGTACGCGGCGGCTGGAGGTGCGGTGCCGCTGCGGGTGCGCGGCACCGGCGTGGTGGGCTGGGTCGGTGTCTCCGGGCTGCCGCAGCTGGACGACCACCGTTTCGTGGTCGACATCCTCCGCAAGCTCCCCCGCTAGGACGGGAGCCCGGCGGCCTCGTGCCGACGCCGCCGGGCCACCCGCTCAGTGTGCGCGCCGGTTGGCGCGCAGCGCGCCCAGGAGCACGCCGGGCCGGCTCAACGAACGCGGGTGCTCGCGCATGGAGACGACGTCGTTGAACCGCCGTGCGGTCGGCACGTCCGTGACGGTCGCGGCGATGATCTGCCCGCTCGCCCAGCGAGAGAGCCGGTAGCCGCGCGGGTAGGGCCCGTCGACGTGGGGCAACGCCAGGTCCGCCGAGGTCGAGATCGACCAGGCGGCGTCGACCACGACCTTCTGTAGGGCGAGGTAGTGGCGCGCGGGCGCCCGCAGGTCCGGGCCGGACCGGAGGTACGTCGAGAGGCAGGCCGCGTGCAGGGCTGCCGCCGTCATGCCCTGTCCGTACACCGGGTTGAACGACGCGACGGCGTCTCCGACGCTTACCAGCCCGGCCGGGAAGCGCTTCAGCGCGTGGAAGTCCCGCCGCCGACTGTCGGCGTGGTGGTAGGTCTGGACGTCGCCGAGCATCTCCTGGTCGGCGACCTCGCCGAACTCCGGTGGGAACTGTTCCCGTAGGCGACGGACGAAGTCCGTCGCGGTGCGCCCCGGACGGTCGTTGCCGTAACCGGCCATCATGGCCATCCACCGGCCGTCCTCGATGGCGAAGAACGCGGCCCCGGCCACGTCCACTGCCATCTTCGGGGTGTTCAGCGCCAGTACGACGGTCGAGGGCGGGTCGACCTCCGGACGGCGGAACAGGGCGGTCGCGTAGTTGAGGTGCACCGTCATCCGCCGGATGGCCGGCCGGTCCCAGTCGGCCTGCTCCAGCCAGTCCGACAGTTTGCTGGACCGCCCCATGGCGTCCACCACGAGGTCGGCGCGCTCGACCCCGGGCACCCCGCCGACATCGCAGCGGACCCCGGTGACCGCGCTGCCGTCGACCACGAGGCCGGTGGCGCGGGCGGTGATCGTCTTGACGTTCGGCAGTCGGAGCACCTGCTGGCGGATCAGCGTCTCCAGCAGGGGTCGGCTGCCCGCCAGGCTGTCGGCGTCGTCGGGGACGACGACCTTCAGACGTCCGTCGAGGTAGTTGCGCCGGGCGTCGGGCGGCGCCTCGACCGCTCCGCGCGCCAGTGCCTCCTCGCGGAAGCCGGGAAACAGCCGCTCCAACTGGAAGAGGCCGCCGGGCAGCAGCGCGTGCAGCTGTGTCCCCTGGGGTACGCCGGGCCGCGCGCCGGTCACCTGCGGGTCGTCCCGGTCGATGATGACGACGGTGTCGGCGTGGTCGGACAGCACCCGGGCGGCCAGCAGACCGGCGACACTGCCGCCGACCACGACGGCCGTGCCCATCGACGGGGACGGCCGGTCAGGGGGTCGAGCCGCGTTCAGCTCTGCGAAGACCCGGGACGGGGAGAGGGACATCGTGCTCTCCAAGAGGGTAACGAGGTGTGTGCCCTTCCCGGTGACTGTCCAGGAGGGCGCGTGGACGGACCGGTGGACGGTCGTTCGACGTGATGCCCGCCGATAGTCGCACAACCGCCCGAACGTCAACCGGCTGTGTCCGGCAGATGACCACCTGTTGACCGATGGGACGGACGCCGTCGGCGTTCGGCCGGGTCAGGTGGCGCATCCACAGGCCGACTGTCACCATCTCCGGCATGCCCGTTGCGCGTCGTACTCTGCTCGGGGCCGGCCTGGCCGCCGCGACCTCCGCCCTCGCCGGTTGCGGCGACAGGAACGCGGCAAACCCCGGTTCGGCCGGTGACGCGGTGACCGGGGCGGACGCCGCCGGGAGCCGGACCGGGTTCGGTTCGGCGGGCACCTTCAGGTCGCCGTCCGCCGCACCGGGTGCGCCGGTCCCCCCGAGCGGCGGGGCCCCACCGGCAGGTCAGGCCCGCTACGCGCAGGACGTGACCGCGCTGCTCCGGCGACACCTGCCCGCCACACCGCAGACCGTCCAGCACAAGGGCTTCCCCGGTGCTGTCGCTCTCGTGCTGGTGGACGGGGAGATGACGGTGCACACCGCGGTCGGCGAGGCGCTGCGTTACGGGGCGGGCCCGAAGCTGCTCGCGGCGAGCCAGCGGGTCGCGATGCGCTCCGACTCCATCTTCGACCTCGCCTCGGTCACCAAGGTGTACACGGCGATCCTGCTGTTGCAGCAGGTCGACAAGGGGCAGGTCGACCTGGGCGCCGCGGTGCGCGACTACCTGCCCGCCTTCACCGGCACGGGCAAGGAGCGGGTCACCGTCGAGATGTTGCTCACCCACACCAGCGGTCTGCCGGTCGGCGCCAAGGTCACCGGACTGCCCGACAACGCGGCCCGCTGGAACGCCGTACTCACCACGCCGCTGGTCTCCGGCGCCGTGCCCGGTGACACGTTCCGCTACTCGAGCGTCGGGCTCATGGTCGCCGGCAAGATCGTCGAGAAGGTCACCGGCCAACGGCTCGACCAGGCCCTCAAGACCAACCTCACCAGCCCGCTCGGCCTGCGCGACACCGGCTTCAACCCCAGCGGTTGGATGTCCACCAGCTCCAAGGCCGCCCGGCTGGTCGCCACCGACGCCCGCTCGTCCCGGGGCCTGCTGCGTGGCGTCGTCCACGACGATGTCGCCAACCACCTCGGTGGCATCGCCGGTCACGCCGGCATCTTCGCCTCGGCGAAGGATCTCGCGGTCATCGGTCAGCTGCTCCTCAACGAGGGCACCTACCAGGGCAAGCGCATCCTCGCCGCGGCGACCGTGCGTCGGATGCTCACCAACCACAACGCCGGCAAGCCCGCCATCGACCCCGAGCGCCCCAACCGGACCTCGGCGCACGGCCTCGGGGTCGTCCTCAACCAGAGCTGGTTCATGGGCAAGCTCGCCTCGGCGCGGACCTTCGGCCACACCGGGTTCGCCGGCCCCTCGCTCCTGGTCGCGCCGGACCGCAAACTCGTCCTGGCGCTGCTCACCAACCGTGCGCACCCCAACTGGAGTTGGTCGAACCCCGACCCGGTCCGGGCCGCCGTCGGCGACCTGCTCGCGGCGGCGGTCACCTGACCGGAAGGTGTGGACCATCGCGCCGCGCCCTGACACGATACTTGCGCTAGCAGTGCACATACTTCGTCCGTCAGGTGGAGGCTCGATGCACACATCTCGCCGGAGGCTGCTCTCCGCGGTGACCGGGGTCGCTCTCGCCGCCAGCCTGTCCGCCGTCACCGTGCCACACGCCGCCGAGGCCGCCACACGGACGTACCGTCCGGTGATCTTCGTGCACGGCAGCGCGGGGTCGGCGGCGCAGTTCGAGTCCCAGGCCAGACGGCTGACCAGCAACGGGTACCCGATCGACATCATCGAGGCGCACGAGTACGACTCGCCGAACACCGCGGCGATCCTGCCCCAGGTGCACGCGGGGCTCGACGCACGGATCTCCCGCCTGCTGGCAGCCACCGGCGCGGACCGGGTCGACCTCGTCGCGCACTCGCTGGGCACCTTCGTCACGCAGGCCTATCTCACCAGCTCACCGGAGCGCGCCGCCCGGGTCGCCCACTACGTCAACCTGGACGGGCGCACCGCGACCACACCGCCAGGTGGGGTGCCCACCCTCGCCATCTGGGGCGAGGGTGACCCGGCCCGCACCATCGTCGGCGCGACGAACGTGCACCTGCCGGACCAGTCGCACACCCAGACCGTGTCGTCGGCGGAGTCGTTCGGCGAGATCTTCAGGTTCTTCCAGGGCCGCGCGCCGGCCACGACCCGGATCGTGCCCCAGCTCTTCGGCACCGCCCGGGTCTCCGGTCGCGCCGTGCTCTTCCCGAGCAACGCCGGCGTCACCGGTGCGACCCTCGAGGTCTACCCGGTGAGTCCGCTGACCGGCAGCCGACTGTCACACCGACCCGCGCACCGGCTGTCGCTCGGCGGCGACGGCGCGTTCGGCCCACTCCCGGTGCTCGCCACGGCCCGTTACGAGTTCGCCATCGTGCGCCCCGGCGCCGCCACGCACCACTTCTACTTCCAGCCGTTCCTGCGCTCTGACTCGTTCGTACGCCTCGCGACGAGCGTGCCGGGCGAGGGCCTCAGCGCCCTCGTCGACACCAGCGACCGGCACACGGCGCTCACGATTCAACGCCAGAAGGAGTGGTGGGGCGACCAGGGCGATGCCGGCGACAACCTCTGGATCAACGGCAGGGATGTCCTGAACGCGGCGAACACGCCGCGCGCCAAGAGGACGATCGGCATCTTCGCCTTCGACGACGGCAGCGACGGCGTCACGGACCTGACGGCTCCGTTGCCGGAGTTCTTCAGTCAGACCTTCATCACCGGCATGGACGTCTTCATCCCGGCCACACCGGCGCGCCCCGGCCTGGTACGGATCGCCGTGGGCCAGCGCGGCGGCGGCTACGAGGTGATCAACGTACCCAACTGGAGATCGAGCACCGACCGGGTCACGGTAGGCGTCGACGACTTCTGACCGCGTGCCGGAAGCGGCCCGGCCCGTCAGGTCGCGACGGTGACGGGGGCCCGCTCGCGCGATCGGCGTCCGACGGCGAAGCTGACCAACCCCAGGATCAACCCGACGACCGCCAGCACGACGCCCACCCGGGCCGGCGCGAGGTAGCCGAGTCCGGCGGCGATGGCGACGCTGCCCAGGGCAGCGCCCAGGCTGTTCGCGATGTTCATGGCCGACTGGTTGAGCGCCGCGCCCATCAGCTGCGCACCCGGGGCGACGGTGATCAGCCGCGCCTGCAGGACCGGACCGAGGTAGAGGCTTGTCGCACCGACCAGGAAGGCGCCCACGAACAGGCCGACACGTGTCGACGCCACCAGGCTGAACACGGCGATACTCACGATCATCGCCACGAAGCCGACGACCATGCTGCGCTGCAGGTCGCGGTCCGCCAGCCAGCCGCCCAGGGCGTTGCCGACGGTCATCCCGAGGCCCACCGCGACCAACGCCCACGGCACCGTCGCGGCGGCCAGGCCGGTGACGTCGGTGGTGACCGGCGCGATGTAGGTGTTCACCGCGAAGAACCCGGCGAAACCGATCGCGCCGGTCGCCGCGACCAGCCAGACCTGCGAGGTCCGCAGCGCCCGCAACTCGGCGGCCGGCGAGCCGTCGACCGCCGCGGCGACCTCCGGCACGACCGCCAGCACCGCCAGCAGGGTGAGCAGGAAGAAGCCGGCGATGACCAGGTACGCGACACGCCAGTCGGCCGCCTGCCCGAGCCGGGTGACGAGCGGTACGCCGACCAGATTGCTCACGGTCAGGCCGCCGAGCACGGTGGCGAAGCCACGCGCCTCGTTGCCCGGGCCCATCAGGGTCGCCGCGAGCAGACCTGCCGCACCGAAGTACGCGCCGTGCGGCAGCGCCGCCACGAACCGGGCCACCAGCACCAGGTCGAAGGTGGGGGCGACCGCGGACGCGACAGTGCCGACGGCGAAGAGCACGAGCAGCCCGAGAACGAGCTTCTTGCGGGGCAGGCGCGCGCTCAACGCGGCGATCAACGGCGCGCCGACGACCACGCCGAGGGCGTATGCGGTGATCATCCAGCCCGCGCGGGCGACCGCGTCCGACGACGACTGCGCGTACTCGTGCGGGAGCAGGTTACGGGCGATGTCGGGCAGCAGGCCCATAGCCACGAACTCGGTCAGGCCGACCGCGACGCCACCAAGTGCCAGAGCGGCCAGCGCCGCCAGCCGTCGACCTCTACTCAACTCGATCACCGAAAAAATTTAGCAACAGCGTTGCGTAATAGGGTGGTGAGATGACTCGCGTCACTGCCGACGTCACCTTCCTGCGCGGCTACAACCAGGCCCTGGTGATGGCGGTGGGGCGTACCGCTCGCACATTCGAACGCGCGACAGTGGTCGAGGCGACCGGCCTGACACCGCAGGCGGTCTCCAAGGTCATCGCCCGGCTCACCGCCGACGGTCTGATCCGCCCCGCTGGCGTCCGACGTCCAGGCATCGGCAAGCCCGCTGTCGTCTACGAACTCGTCCCGGACAGCCGCTTCGCGATCGGCGCCCACGTGGCCCGGCGTACGCTGCGGCTGGTCCTGGTCGACCTGGCCGGCACCGTGCACCACTCCGCCGTCAGTCCGCTGCCCCGCGACTTCACCCCGGAGCAGCTCCTCGACGCTCTGAGGGTCGGCATCGACACGATGGCCGGCACCGGTGACCTGCGGGGTCGGCTCACCGGGCTGGGTATCGGCATGATCGGCCCCCTCGACCACGCCAACGGCCTGGTCCGGGACGCCCACGGCCTGCGGCACTGGCACGACGTACCGCTGCGCGAGATCGCCGAGAAGCACCTCGGCCTCCCCGTCCACCTGGACAAGGACGTCACCGCGGGGATCACGGCGGAAGCCTGGCGGCACGGCGCGACCTTCGGCGACGCCGCTCTGATCATGGTCGAGTCCGGCATCGGCGGCGGCTTCTGGCTGGGCGGCGCGGCCCACCGGGGGGCGCACACCAACGCGGGCGAGTTCGGCCACACGGTGGTGGACCTGACCGGGCCCCGCTGCGTCTGCGGCCGTCACGGATGCCTGGAGATCGTGCACCAGCACGCCTTCAAGGCCGGGGACGTCGCCCACGCCGCCCGGGTGCTGGCCGTGGGCGTCGTCAACCTGCTCCAGACCCTGGACCTCGCCCACGTGGTTCTGGCGGGCGCGGACCTCCTCCGGCACCCGCAGACCTACCTCGCGGCGGTCACCGAGGCCGTCCACGCGGACGCGCGACGCGCGCACTGGCTGACCACGAACGTTGCCCTGTCCAGTCTCGGCGCGGACGTGATCGCCGCGGGCGCCGCCATGCAGGTCCTCGACAAGCACTACGGCATCCCCGAGCTGGCCCATTCCGCGATCGGTGGCGGCTGAGCAGCTCGACACGCCGAGCGCCGTCCTGCTGAACAGCCACCGATCGGCACGCGGTCAGACGCCGCGTCCTACGCCACGAGTGCGTCAGTGTCCGTCCGGGTGCAACCGCTGGCCGGGCTCTCACTGAGCGTGATGACCGCGTCGAGCCGCTCGCGTGCCTGCCGAAGTTGGCTGATCTGCCGATCGATGCGGTCGCGCTCGGTGCGCAGCAAGGCCCGCGACTGCGGTGTGTTGACCTTCGCGTCGACGCAGGGCAGCAGGTCCAGGATGGTCTTGCTGGACAGGCCGGCGGCGTACAGCATCTGGATCAGACGCACCCGTTCGACCGCGTCGGCGCGGTAGTGGCGCTGGCCGCCACTGCTTCGGGCGGCGGTCAGGAGGCCCTGCTCCTCGTAGTAGCGCAGGGCTCGCACCGATACCCCTGCCGTCGTGGCGAGTTCCCCGATCCGCATGGACCCTCCCCGGGCCGGTGACGCCGGCCACACAGCCCTGTCCCTCACATGAACGTCAGGTTCGAGCGTAGCTCGGCGGCCTGCCGGGACGCCCGGCCGTTCAGCCGACGGGCGCGGACGGGCCCGGCGTCGGCACGCCACCGGCGACCGCGCGGGCGGGCGCCGGCGACGCCGGGGCTTGTCGAAGATCCTCGGGTACGGGCAGCGCGCTGCCCTTGACGAACTGGGCCCAACTGGTGTTCCAGGCGGTCCAGCCGTTGCCCGCCTGGAGCCGGACCTCGGTGCCGGTGACGGTGACCAGATCGCCGACCTGGGTGACGCCCATCAGCCAGTCGGCATTGGCCGCCGAGATGTTCGTGCAGCCGTGCGAGACGTTACGGTGCCCCTGGTCCGACACCGACCAGGGTGCGCCGTGGATGAACTCGCCGCCCCAGGTGAGCCGCTGCGCGTCCTCGACGTTCACCACGTAGCCGCCGTTCGGCTCGCCGCGCGTGTCGAACGTGGTATACCGGTGCTTCTCCATGATCACCATCTTGCCGCTGGACGTGGGGGTGCTGCGCTTGCCGAGGCTGACCGGGATCTTCCGGATCAGTTTGCCGTCACGCAGCACGCGCATCTGCTTGGTGGCGTTGTCGACCTCGAGCGCCACCTGCCGTCCGATCCGGGACGTCGCGGTGCGGTCGGCGTCACCGACGAGGTTCTTCCCGATCGGCAGGCCCTCCAGGCCGGCCCGGACACTGATGGTCGTGCCCGGCCGCCAGAAGTCGGGGGCCCGGTAGAAGACCTGGCTGCCGTCGTCCACCCAGGACCAGGCACCAGGCTGGGGTGGACTGGTCGTGACGAACAACCGACGCTGCACGTCGGCGCGGGCCGCCCTGGCGATGGGCGGGTCGAAGCCGATGGTCACCGGCATGGCAGTGCCGTACGTCCGCTTGTCGGCGACGTAGAGCGTGCTCGTCACCTGCGGCTTCGTCGAGGCCGCCACGGTCGTGAAGGTGGTGGTGCGGGTGGTCGTCCTCCCGGAGTCGCCGGTGGCGGTCACCGCCGCCGTGTAGGTGCGCTGCGGCCGCAACGGCGCGGTCGGCACCCAGGATGAGCCGTCCTCCCGTGGCTCCGCCCTGACCAGCGCGCCCGTGTCGTCGACGATGCGGACGGCGGTGATCGTTCCGCCGGTGACGAGCGGCGCCACCTCGGCGCTGAGCGGCACGTTCCGGGACAGGTCGGCGGGTGTGAGGGTCAACTCCGGCGACGGCACCACCTGCTCGGCGGGGCGCGCGGTGACCTTCCGCTCGGTGGTGCATCCACCGAGGACCAACGGTGTCGCCGCGACGGCCACCGTCACGAGCGTCATTCGCCTTCGTAACCCCATCGACCGACCCCCCGACTTCCGTGACCTCCGTGGCGGCAATTCTCTCCGCGTACACGTCGCCCTGCGTCGTTTCCGCGAAATCACGCCGCGAAGGGGGACCTTCACGATGGCACGTATCGGCTGCGCCTCCCTTTCGTGATCCTCGGGGCATCGAAGCGTGATGCCGACGTGGAATGCTGCCGACATGCACAGAAGACGACGTCCGTGGATTCTGCTACCGCTCCCCCTTCTCCTCCTCCTGACCGCCTGTAGCCCACCGGACGAGCCGCTCGTCGCTCTCGCCGTCCAGGACGGCCAACCGGTCGGCGTGCTGGTCACCTGCGACGACGACTTCGTGCGGCTTGGCGTGTTCGAAGACGACCACCCCGACGATCCGGGCCCTCGCCCCCTGGTCAAGTGGGGCGTGCACGGCGCGCCCGCGAGCAAGGTCGTCGAGGTCGCCCTGCTGGGCCAGCCGCCGCAGGGCTGGGAGGTCGCCGACGCCGTCGACATCCCGGCAAGCGAGGCCGGCATCGACGTGGACGTCGAGCCGCTCACCGAGCTTCGGCCCGGGGTCACCTACAGCCTCGGCGGGTCGAGTCGCCACGACGCCATCTCGGTGGACTTCACCCTCGCGGATCTGCCCCGTATCGGCCCCGACCAGGTGCTGGCGCCGCGCGGACATGACTCGACAACTGTGGTGTCCCGGGAGACCTTCCTGCGCAAGGCACGCAAGAGCTGCTAACCGACCGGGGCCGAGCACCCCACACGGCAGAGTGACGCCACAGTCGTCGATTACGGTTTTTCGGAGAGAATCAGAGAATTGAGATTGAGTCGACATCGTGGCGGCTCCACAAAAGGGTTACCGGCAGTCCCGGAGCGATATTTAAGGGAGATTTAATCGTTTCAGTTGGAAACGAGCAGGGGGTCCACTCGTACTCTTCGTTCTCGGAAGAAAGGTGCGCCCCCGTTGATAAATCTCCGATCCACCCCTCGACACCGTCGTTCCGTCACCGCCCTGCTACTGGTGAGCGTGGCGCTCGCCGGCGGCTGCAAGGAGGCACCGGCGACACCGGGCGCCTCCGGCCCGTCCAGCGACACCGGCATCGGCACGTCCGGCCCCGACGCTCCGACGGCCACGACCCCGGGCGACCCGTCCGCCACGCCGAGCGCCCCGGGCACGTCGGCCACCCCGTCCGCGCCGGGTAAGCCGTCCACTCCGGCGACCAGCGCCGCACCGCCCACCGCCTCCGGCGGCTGGATCACCATCGACGCCGCCGCGCAGGCCGCCGCGACGAAGGCGTTCTTCGCGCGCAAGCCCAAGCCGGTGACCGGAAACCCGGTCAAGGTGCCCGAGTTCAACGTCGGCTGTACGACCAGCCACCACAACAGCGACGACCCGATCGTGCTGCCCAAGCTGGTGGGCGGGTCGCACAACCACACGTTCTGGGGCAACAGGTCGACCGACGCCAACTCGACCGCCGAGTCGCTGCGGGCATCGAAGGCCACCACCTGCAACTCGCCGGACGACCAGTCCGCCTACTGGGTGCCGACGATGTACCAGAACGGCAAGGTGGTGGACCCGAAGGAGGTGACCGTCTACTACGGTTCCCGCCTGAAGGACCCGAGCAAGACCCAACCCTTCCCGTTCGGCCTGCGGATGATCACCGGCAACGCCAAGAACCAGGTCGACACCCCGGACAAGCAGGGCAACCACTTCTGGTGCGCCGGCATCGGTGGAGAGATCGGCCGCAGCGCCGACAAGACGTTCCCGGTCTGCGCCAAGACCGCGCACATCGTCCGGCAGATCACCTTCCCGGACTGCTGGGACGGCAAGCACCTGGACAGCCCTGACCACAAGGCGCACATGGCCAACGGGGACCACACCGGGGCGTGCCCGAAGAGCCACCCGGTGCCCGTTCCGTCGGTGTCCTTCGTGATCTCCTACCCGTTGAGCGCGAACACGGACGGCATCACCCTCGCGTCCGGCACGTCGTTCTCCATGCACGCGGACTTCTTCAACGCGTGGAAGGACGAGGCGCTCGCCGCGCGGGTGCGCAACTGCCTCGACCAGGGCGTGAAGTGCAACTCGGCGGGCAACTTCTGAGCTGACCCGGCCCGCGAGGTCTCCGGTGCGCGGTTCGGCCTCCAGGCCGAGCCGGAAGCCGGAGACCTCGCGCCAGCCGACGTGCCTACCTACTTACGCAGCAGCTTGAGGAAGTCGGCTGCCGCCGGAAGCGGCCGATCCTGGGCGAACTCCCCGATGTAGACGACGGCCTCCTCGTCCTGACCGTAGGAGTAGCCGTCCAGGGCTGGACCGACCACGAGGATGGTGCCGCCCCGCCGCCAAGCGGCGTACCGCCAGGAGTACCGGCCGATGGCCAGGTGCCTGCCCTCGGTGCGGACGTCACACTCCGGTGGGCCGAGCCGTTCGGCGAACCGGTCGATCGCCGCGTCGAGGTACGCCTCGAACTCCGCGCGCCCGGCGCCCCGCTCACTCGTCCAGCCGGGCTGCGAACCCCAGAAGTCGTCCGGCCACAGCTCTCCGCCCACCACATAGTAGTGGACAAAGGGCAGGTAGAGGCCGTAGTCGGTGTAGACGGCGTGGCCGGCTGGAGTAACGAGGCGCGCCTCGTCGGTGGGCACCCCCTCGGTGGACCAGCCGAGGCTCCGCATCGCCTGGCTGGTGACGGCGGGATCGTGCCAGGGCAGGTCGGCCAACCCGATGAGTTGATCGGCCAACTCCGCGTCGATCGGGCAGTTGGCGACGCAGTCCTCGATGTCCGTCTCGACCTCGCCATGGTCTGGCTGGTGATCGTCCGACATGGCCGGGGATTCTTCCGACGCCGGCACCGCCACGCAAGCGCGGGTCGAACGGTGGCGGCGCGAGGCCGACCAGAGCGTCGGTCAGCCCGGGCTAGGCTCCGGCGGTTCCGGACGGCATCCGCGCTCAGACCAGGCCGAGGCCAATGGCGAGGTCGGTGATCGTCGTAGGGGCGTCTGCCCGTCGGCAAACCTCGGCGACGACGCGCCGCGCCGCCGGCCGGTGCCGCATCTCCGATGGTGCGAAGTTGTTGACCAGCAGCAGGCTCCGAGCCGCCGTGATCACGTCGCCGACCTGAAGGTACGCGCGAGCGACGTCGACGAGATGGGCAGCACGATGTTCGAGCGGCAACCATCGCCACCCCTCTCGTTCGACGACCTCCTCATGCTGCGTGACCGCGCGCTTCCCGTCGCCCAGCTCGATCGCCGCGGTAATTCGGGCCAGATCAACGGCAACCGGCCCGAAGGCGGTGTGATGGTGATCGTGTCCATCGCCCACCCGCATCGCCATCTCCATCGCCTCGTTCAGCAACGCACCAGCGTCGCGGTCGTTGCCCGCTCTGGCCGCTGTCAGGGCAGCCTGTACGAGCAGCGATCCGCACAGAGACAGCTCCTGTGCTGTGCCGTCCTTCGGATCGGCTGGAGCAATCCCGCACGCGGCGGCCAGCATTACCGACTTCACCCGGGATGACGCGCGCAGCACCTGGCCGAGCTGCACCGCCGCACAGGCCAGGAGCACCGGATCACCGATGGCGGCGGACATTGCCCGATCGGCAGCCAGCCAGGCGAGGCTTGCCTCGTCCAACTTGACCAGCAACGCCGCCGTCACCCGATACGCCTCCACCACGACCGTACGGTCCGCCCCTGATTCCTGTGCTTGCAGCCGTTGAACATCTGTCAACAACGCTGGAAGCTGCTCGATCAGCTGCGGATACCGTGCGTGCTGGTAGGTGGTCCACGCGTGCCCGACCGCCCGGCCCAACTGATCAGGTGACACATCCCGCCGAGCAGGCGGGCGGCTGCTCGCGATTCCGTACGTGGACAGGGCCGCCCGGATCCTGGAGACGCCGTCCGCGCGCTCGATCAACTCCACCGATCGAACGTCCCGTCCGAGCAGTGTCGCGGCGTCGACCGAAGGACCGCGGCGACCTCCCGGATCGTCGAAAGCCGCTCCAGGGACCGCACCCCGCGCTCGACCTTGTCCACCCAGCTCTTGGATTTTCCCAGTCGATCCGCAAACGACTGCTGCGACAGCTTGCGCCGTGCTCGCAGGTACGCCACGCGCCGACCGATTGGCACGGAATCACCGGTCACGACGCCACCGCCGATCCGGCACCGCCCGCGTCGTTTCCGCAACAGGAATGCGCTCGGACTCGGCCTGCTCCAGAATCCGCCTCCTGGCTGCTTCCTGCTCCGCAGCCTGCACCCGCTCGCCGGTCCTGTCGCCTGCGGTGTTGTCACTCATCCCTGCCTCCGCAGTGCTTCCGCTCCCGCATCATGTGGGATCTACTCTGGTGACCGTGCGGCTACGCTCGGAAGCACCTCGATGCTTTCAGGACCTTTCAGAGGGGATCCGATGGATGACCTCGGTGCGGAATTGAGGCAGGCTCGGCTTGAGGTCGGCGTGACCCTGGCCTCCATCGCGGCCCGTACCTGCTACTCGGCCTCGCACCTCAGCAATGTCGAAGCAGGACGCCGGACCGCGACGCCGGACGTTGTGCTCGCGTATGCGCGAGCGTTGGGAGAAGCCGACGTGAGACGTAGAGACCTTCTCACCGCAGCCACCATCGGCCCGATCGCTGCCAACGACTTGATCCGTAACGGCTTCACCGCCGCCCTCACCGGACACCGCGACGACGCCGATGGTTGGCGTGACCGCGTCGACCAGTACGGCCGCGACTACATGGAGATCGGCGCGGACTCTCTTCAAATCAGGCTCGCCAACGACCTCGTCGTCATGCAACAGCAGCTCGACAGCCCGATCATGTGGGCCACCGCGGCCCGCGCCCTGACCACCTACGGAAAGACGACGAAGGATCCCACCGAGGCCATCGGCTGGTATGACACTGCCCGGGTCGCCGCCGACCGCTCCAACGACCTCGCTGTCCGCGTCTGGGTACGCGGCCGAGCCGCCATCGCCCTGGCCTACGAAGGTGCCGCACTCCCCGTCGCGCAGCGCTACGCGGACGAAGCGATTGGCCTGTCCGACCGACCGTCACTCGGCCAACTCCAAGCGCTGATGGCCCGCGCCCACATCGCCGCCGGACGAGGCGACACCGCCACAGCCATCGCCGCAGATGAAGACGCCCAACGTGTCTTCGAGCGCACCGCATCGGCCGACGGCGAGATCTCCGACGCCGCCGTGCCCGCCTGGCGCATGGCGACCTTCCGATCCATGCTCTACGCCCGTTTAGGGCTCATTCAACGCGGAGAGCAGGCCCAAGGCGACGCAGACCGCCTCCGGCCCGCTGCGCTGACCCGCTTCGCCACCCATATCGAACTCCATCGCGCCCTCATGATGGCCAAAGCCGGCGACGGACCCGGCGGACTGGCACACGCCCGACGCGCATGGGCTGCACTACCGACCAACCGCCGATCGCAAACCCTCGGCCTTGTCCTCCGCGAAGTCGAGAGAGCCGCGAGGCAGCGACGCTGAACCAGTGAGTACACGGGATTGCGGCGGGTGACGGCGAGGGCTGCGGCTGGCTGTTCCTGGACAGCACCCGCAACCACAGCCGACGCTGGTGCGATCCGCTCGACTGCGGCAACCGCGCCCGGGTACGCGCCTACGTGCAGCGCCATCGGCGTGCCGGTTGAGCCCTCGCGGCCGCCCGCCCGGACTCCGGGGGGGGGACGCATGCCCGGCAGTGCCTCTGAGGCTGATGTCGTCAACGAATCGGGCGAGAGCCGCAAGGTGGTCGCCGGTCGTGTGGCGCTGAGGGTGTCGATGCGGAGCCGCCGACGCCAGGTCGAACCGATGTCGCAGACGATTCAGCTCCACAGCGTCCCCACACCACCTCGGCCAGCGTGGCTGCGGCCGGCCTCTACCGCGGTGGCGAGACGTACAGCCCGGTCCTGCACCCTGTCTCGCCGGGTTGCAGCCAGGTGGGGTCGTACCCGGGTGACTCGACTGCTCCGGAGAGGGTCCGGATCAGGAGGAGACATTCCCGCTCGGCGGGGACGCCCACCGCGGCGACGAGTACGCCCTTGTGGGTGGCCGTGTCGACGGTGATGTGCCTGGCGGGAAACGCCGCCCGCACCGCGCCCGCGAGGGTGCCAGGTGTGGCGGTGCGCAGCGCCACGCTGAGCCGGTCGCGTGCGTCCGGGGGCAGCGCCGGGATCGGCCCTGCGCTGGGCACCGGCGGAGTGGCCACCGACGGGCAGTCCATCTCCTGGTACGGCGTGTGGCGCTGGAGTTCGAGCCGGTAGCGGTAGCACCGCGTGGCCTGGCCGGCGGAGTTGCCCAGGTCCCCGAAGGCGGCCCCGTCATCCTCCGCGACCGTGACCACGATCCGCACGTCGATGACGGCCTGCTCGGTGATGCCGGTGCGCCCCGACCATGCGAGTGGTTCCCGTCGGATGGTCGAGTTGGTGCCCTCCACCGTCTCCGGGACGTGGGTCGCGGCGAGCCACTCGGCGTCCCGGACCCGGTCGCGGGTGAGATCGTCATCGAGGCGTTTCGCCTCTGCCGCCGCGAGGTCCCGCGCCATCGTGTCGCCGTCGCGCTGTTCCGCGCACCCGTTGAGCAGCAGACACAGCACCAGGGGCAGCACGCTGATCCGGCGGCTGAGGACCATGGTGTCGAGCATGCCATCCGAACGGTGGCCGGTCACCCCTCGATCCGAGGTGACCGGCCACCGCCGCGTCGGTCGGTCAGAGCCGGGCTGCGCCCGCCTCGGTGGCCTCCTGCACCGCCGAGTTACGCCGAAGCTCGGCCCGCTCGTCGCCAGCCTCCTCGCGGTCCGCGCCGGCTACGCGGGCGGACCTGTTGGTGGTGGGGGCCGCCTGGTCGCCGGTCACACCGCCGCGAATCCGGTTGGTCGCGGCGACCTGGGCGGCCGGGTCGTTGGACGTCACCGTCAACGAGCCGTTGATGATGTTGTCGTCGACGGTGACGCCACCGGTGGTGCTGGTGACGCTCACGTCCGCGCCCCAGTAACCACCGGAGGCGCAGCTGTCGAGGGTGCCGTTCGGGCCGAGCTGCACGCCGCCCACGTTGCCGGCGAAGGTGGCCCGACCCTGCACCGCGCTGCCGCACACCACGCTTCCGGTGGCGCTGTTGAGCACCGACAGCGTGCCGTCGACGAACGAGTCGTGCAGGTCGGTGTAGTAGGTGCCGGTGCTGCTCAGGTTGCGCTGCACCTGGGTGCCGCCGTCGAGGCGGACCTCACCGGCGCCGACGCTGACGTTCCCGGTGACCGTGGACCCCTCGGCGAACAGGAAGCTGTCGATGGTCGTGGAGCCCTTCGGCCGCACCGTGAGGGTGCCGGTGCGGGCGTCCTTCAGGAAGATGCCGTACCCGCCGGCCGCGAGCACGACCTGGCCGTCGACAGTGGTCCCGGTCGCGTCGAGGTACCCGTCGGCGGCGACGCGGACCTCGCCGCTGACCCGACCGTTGGTCACCACCAGGTTGCCGCCGGCCGCGACGGTGACGTTGCCGGTGACGGTGGTGCCGGTCAGCGCGCAGGACTCGCCGGCGGGCACCAGCAGGTCGTTGGGCACGGTGACCGCACCGCCGGTGCCGATGCAGTGGGTGACCAGGTCGGCGTGGGCGGTGGGGGCCACGGCCAGCACCGAGGCCGCGATGACGGCGCTCACGGTGGCCAGCTTGGCGACGGTACGTCCGGGCATCGTTGTACTCCCTGTCGGTGAGGTTCGAGGGCTCATGCGCCGACGTCCGATCGGGCCGCGGCCCGGACGATGGCGCCCTGCTGCCGCCGGTCGAGCGTGCCGCCGGTCACGAGCGCGGCGGTGACCGCCTCGACGTGCCGGACGAACTCCGCGTGACCGGGGTAGTCGGCGTGTTCGGCGATCAGATCGTTGATGGTGCAGCCGTCGCCGGTGTCCACGTTCGCCACACCGGTGTCGGCACCGTCGATGACCACCGTGGCCCGGGTGTCCGACTCGGGGCAGCGGTCGGTGCCGTCGGCCACCACGGTGAACGTCGTCGACTGCTCGGCGGAGGCGTTCCCCGCCCTGTCGGTCGCCCGGTACCGCACCGTGTGCGCGCCCGGGGTGCGGACCACGACCGGAGCGGCGTACGCCGTCCAGCCTGCGGCGTCGAGCGCGTACTCGACAGTTGCCACACCCGACTCGGCGTCGGTGGCGGTCACGGTCACGGTCGCGGCCCCGACGTACCCGCCGTCGTCGTTTCGGTCACCGGCCACCGTGGCGGCGACCGTGGGTGGCGTGGTGTCCTCGGCCTGCGGCTCGACGACGGTGAAGTGGGACATCTGTTCGGCCGAGGTGTTGCCGGCGACGTCTGTCGCCCGGTAGTGCAGCATGTGCATCCCGGCCGCTGTCACCACGATCGGGTTCGCGTACGCGGTGAAGGCCGCCCCGTCCAGCGCGTACTCGATGGTGGCGACACCTGATCCGCTGTCGGTGGCGGTCAGCGTGGCGGTGGCCGTACCGATGTAGTTGCCGTCGCCGTCGCGGTCGCCGGCCAGCGCGGCGGTGACCACCGGCGGGGTGGTGTCCTCCTCCCCCGCCTCGACGATCCGGAACGACACCGAGCCGACGGCGCTGGTGTTGCCGGCGACGTCGGTGGCGCGGAACTGCACCGCGTGGTCACCGATGGCGGTCACCCGCACCGGCTCGGTGTACGGCGTGAAGCTGGTGTCGTCGACCTGGTACTCGACGGACTGCACACCGGAGTCGGCGTCGGTGGCCGTCACTGTCACCGTGGCCGCACCGACGTAGTTGCCGTCCGGGTCCTGGTCACCGGCGACGGTGGCGGCCACCGTCGGCGGTGTGGTGTCGCCACCTCCGCCTCCCTCGGTGACGACCAGTTCGCCGACCATCGAGCTGTGGCCCGGGATCGAGCAGAAGTAGCGGTACCGACCCGGGGTCAGCGTGACTGTCGCCTGGTGCCGGCCGTCGTTGGCGTCGAACGGGCTGGCCAGGATGTTGAGGGTGACGTCGTGGTTGTAGCCCTCGGTGCTGGTGTCGAAGGTCAGGGTGTGCGGCATCCCGGTCGTGTTGCCGGTGGCCGCGCTGTTCTCCCAGATGATCGTGGTCGCCCCGGCCACCGCGGTGGTGGGCGCGGACTTGTAGCGGGTGATGCTGTCGTCGGCGGTCCAGGTCAGCACCTGTTCCGCGGCTCGGGGGGCGGCGGAGGCGGGCGCGACCGCCAACGGGATCACCGTGAGCAGGAGCGCCGCCAGTGCGGCCGTGAGTCGTCGTCGGGTCATCGTCTCTCCTAGAGTTCCCGTACGCGGACGTTGCGGAACTCGGCCAGGTCGTTGTCACCGTGGTTCTGTAGACCGACGAAGCCGCGCAGGAACTGCCGCAGGTCGGTCGGCGGGTCGCCGGCACGCGAGGACTGCTTGCCGGGCGTGTTGTCGAACTCGTTGATCACCACGCCGTTGCGGATCATCGTGTAGTGCTGCCCGACGACGCGGATCTCGTAGTCGTTCCACTCGTTCTTCGGTGTCACGCCGGCCTGGGCCAGCGGCACCGGGTCGAAGTTGTAGACCGAGCCGGTCTTCTGCGGCTCACCGGTGTCGCCGTCGTAGATCTGGATCTCGTGTCCGCAGTAGATGGCCATCCACGCGGTCGAGGTCCGGGCCGAGCCGACGGTGCCGCAACTGCCCGGTGGGCGCTGCTCCAGGGGGGTGCGCAGGTCCGGGAAGCGGATGAAGACGCCGGTGTTGGCCCGGCCGGTGCCCGGAGCGATGTCCTTGAACTGGAGCCGCAGCGAGAAGTCGCCGAGCTCCTTGGTGTGCCAGAGCATGCCCAGGCCACCGCTGGGCCGCAGCGAGCCGTCCGGCTGGATCGCGAACGACCCGGTCGGCGCCTGTTGCCACCCGCGCAGCGACTCGGTGGTGCCGTCGAAGAGCGGCTCGTACCCGGTGTGCCCGGTGCGGCCGATCTCCGACGCGGCGGCCAGCCTGGTCAGGGTGCCCGACTCGCGGGCGGTGAGCAGGTCGTCGTCCTGCAACGCCTGGGCCACCGTCTTGACGTGCCGGACGAAACCGTCGTGGTCGGCCCACGTGCTCTCGTCGTCGATCAGGTCGTTGGCCGTGCAGCCCTGCCCGACCGTACGACTGGGCACGCCGGTGTCGGCGTCACCCAGCCACACGTTCTGCCGGTCGTCCGGCACCGCGCAGCCGACGGTGACGCTCTTCTGCACCGTCGCCGTCTCACCGTCGGCGTACGTGACGGTCAGCTTCGCGGTGTAGGTGCCGACAGTGGCGTACGTGTGTCGGGGGTTCGCCTCGGTCGACGTGGTGCCGTCGCCGAACTCCCACCGGTGGCTGACACCACCGGAGCGGGCACCGTCGAAGGCGATGGTCAGCGGCTTGTTCTGCACGGCGACCGAGTTCGCCGCCGGCGTCGGGGTAGGCGCTCCGCCGGTGTAGGTGATCCGGATCAGCTTCTGGTTCGCGTGCAGGCTGAAGAACCCGCCACCGTAGTCGAGCAGGTAGAGCGCGCCGTCCGGGCCGAACTTCGCGTCCATCCAGCTCTGCAGCCGGGTGTCGCCGTTGCCGCCCGGGATGATGGCCCGCAGCGACTCGGCGTACACCGGTGGGGCGGCCTGCGGCACCCCGGCCGGGTCGACGGTGACCGCGACCCGGTTGGCGGCGTTCGACTGGTCGCCGATGAACCACTTGCCGTCCCAGTGCTCCGGCCAGGCAACGCCGCTTGTGGTGTCGACGAGGCTGCGGTGGTACGTCGGGCCGGACATGATGGCCTGCCCGCCACCGCGCAGGTACGGCTGGGTGTAGGTGGCGTCGGCCGCCACGTAGGTCGGCAGGCCGCTGCCGTCGGTCCGCTCCGGGAACACCGGGCCGCCGCCGTCCGGCGAGTACCAGATCATGTTGTCCCGGGCCGCGGGGATGTCCACGAGTCCGGTGTTGCGGGGTGATTCGTTCTTCAGGTTGTCGCAGTCGTACCAGCCGGTCAGCACCGTCGCGTCGGTGGTGCTGCGGTCGCGGTACGGCTGCCGGTTACCCATGCAGTACGGCCAGCCCTGGTTGCCGGCCGAGGTGATGATGGTGGCCGTCTCGTACTTCGCCGGGCCGAGGGTGGGGCTCGGCGACGAGGCGTCCGGGCCGACCCAGCCCGCGGTCAGCCACTGGTGCACCGGGTCGATCTGGAGGCGGGCGATGTTGCGGACGCCCATCACGTAGATCTCCGGCCGGGTCTTCTCGGTGCCCGGTGGGAACAGGTTGCCCTCCGGGATGGTGTACGTGCCGTCCGCCTCCGGGTGGATCCGGATGATCTTGCCGGCGAGGTCGTTGGTGTTGCCGGACGTACGGCGGGCGTCCTGGAACGAGATCCCCTGGTACTCCTGCGTCCAGTTGTTGCCGGAGTAGCCCTGCGACCCCTCGGACGAGTTGTTGTCGCCGGAGCCGACGTAGAGGTTGCCCTTGGCGTCGAAGGCCATGCCGCCGCCGGCGTGGCAGCAGCTGTGGATCTGCACGGGGAACTGCAACAGGTCCTTGCGGGTGGCCTGGTCGACGGTCTGCGCCTGTCGGTCGTAGGTGAACCGGGAGACGGTGCGCTGCCCGACCCGCTTCACCCGGTCGACCGAGTCGTGCGGCATCCAGTAGACGTAGAGCCAGCCGTTGTCGGCGAACGCCGGGTCCGGCACGATGCCGAGCAGCCCCTCCTCGTTCTTGACCAGCTCGGAGCCGCTGCCCCGGTTGCCCATCACCTCCAGGGTGGTGAGCAGCTTGACCTGCTTGGTCCGCGGGTCCCAGGAGTGGATGGTGCCGCAGCCCAGGCCGACCTTCGGGTTGTTCCAGTCGGCGATCGGGCCGCTCGGGCAGGCCGCCTTGCCGACGTAGAAGACCGTGCCGTCGGGGGCGATGGTGAGCCCGTGCG
Source organism: Micromonospora sp. NPDC003944 (assembly GCF_053605225.1). Taxonomy (NCBI): domain Bacteria; kingdom Bacillati; phylum Actinomycetota; class Actinomycetes; order Micromonosporales; family Micromonosporaceae; genus Micromonospora; species Micromonospora sp. NPDC003944. Next base: position 30,308 of record NZ_JBSGIV010000038.1, on the reverse strand, counting down.
GCTCGCCGATCTGGTCGAGCTGACCGGTCTGGTTCGCGGCGGTGAGTCGCTCCACCTTGTAGTTCGCGGCGATGGTGGCCTGGCAGTCGCCGCGGACCCGACCGGTGGTCCAGTTCAGGGCCCCGGCGAGGTGGGCGCGGAACGCCTCCTCACCGTAGCTGCCCTCGGTGTGGCCCATGCCGGTGTAGAACGACCGGCCGCCGTCGTAGTCCCGGCACCAGGACACCGGGTGGAAGGCGCCGTTGGCGGCCGCACCCGGGTTGTAGTGCCGTTCCTCGACCTGAGCGAGGGTGTGCACCGTGCCGATCGGGTTCGGGTCCCAGTTCTCCCAGCGGTCCGACCGGGTGATGGTCATCGGCAGCGACGCGGTGGCCGGGTGCTTGCGGTCCAGGATGTTCACCACCGCGCGGTTGACCGCAGGCGGCTCCGGGGCGGTGGTGCTGCCGGTGAAGAGGCGCAGGTCGGCGAGCTGGACCAGCGGCTCCCCGCTGTTCGCGGTGACGTTGAGCCGGTAGCGCGTGAACTCCTGCGGCGTGGCGATGTCGAACCGGCGGGTCTGGAAGCGGTCCGGGAAGGTCTGCCCGGTACGGCGGTCCAGATCGGTCCAGCTCTGACCGTCGGTGGAGCCCTGCAGGGTCCAGTCCTTCGGGTCGCGACCGGCGGAGTCGTTCGCCGACGTGAGCGCGTACCCGGTGACCCGCTTGGCGGCGGCCAACTCGTACGCCACCCAGCCGGTCGGGGTGCGGACCAACCACTTCGTGTTGGCGTCGCCGTCGGTCAGCTTCTCCTTGGTCTCGTTGGGCGGGTTCTCGCCGCTGGCGGTCACCCGGGCCACCGGCTCGGCCACCGGGATGGCGCCGGCCGGGCGGGTGCCGATCAGCCCGGTGAACCAGGCGGAGTCGACCTGGGCGCGGGCCGCGTCGGCGATGCCGACGAAACCGCCGCCGGCCTTGACGTAGCTCTGCAGCGCCGACTCCTGGTCGCGGTTGAGCGCGGCGCCCGTCGCGGAGAGAAAGACCACGCTGCGGTACGCGGACAGCCCGGCGGCGGTGAACGCGCCCGGGTCCGTGGTGGCCGTGACATCGATGTCATGACCGGCAGCAAGCTGTTTGATGGTGTCCACCGCGCGAGAAACCGGGTCCTGCTGTTCGGCCACCGGGCCGTGGAACACCAGGACAGCGGTCTTCTGCTGCGGCGCCGCCTGCGGGGCGACGGTCGTTCGTGGTGCGGCCGCGGCCGCCGTCGTCGCCGGGATCAGTGTCGCGAGGGCCGCTACCGCGGCGAGGGTTCGTCGTACGTTTCTGGTCATGCCCGTCCCCACTCTCGGTTCGGTCAGCTTCCGTGCGTGTGGGTGTGGCCCTGGAACCGGTGGATCGCCTCCTCGGCGCCCGGCGGCATGCTGCCGTCGGCGTTGCGCACCAGGAAGATCCCGGCCATGCCGCCGTCGGAGTGCGACTGCACGTGGCAGTGGTACATCCACGCGCCGGGTCCGACACCCTCTCCGGCCAGCACCTGGAAACCGAAGGAGCTGCCGGGATTGAGGTCCTTGTTGTCGACCACCAGGCTGGGGTCGCTCGGCCCCTCCAACATCCCGGTCCGGTTGTCCGCCCAGCGGTGGGCATGCAGATGGAAGGTGTGGAACAGGTTGCCGTGGCCGATGGCGATCCACTCGACACGCTCGCCCAGGTTCGCCTCGAACATCGGCGTGGCCGGGGCCATCCGGTTGTTGATCATCATGTCGTGGAACACGGCCGTGAACTGCTTCGACGGCAGGATGTCGCCCCGCCGCCGGACGATCAGCGCACCGTACAGTCCCTTCGCGACGCCGCCGGTGCCGTGGTCGGTGCCGAGCGCGTGGTCGTGGTAGTGCCAGTAGCCGGCGCTGCCCGGCATGTACCGCCGGCCCGCGGCGGCCACCATCTCGTGCGAGCGCCAGACGTACGTCCGCGTCTCACCGGGGTTGTTGAACGAGGCGTTGAACGGGCTGCCGTCGGACTCGGTGCTGTAGTCCACCCCGTGCGGATGGATGGACAGTCGCTGGTTGGTGGTGTTGACGAGCGTGATCTCCAGCGTGTCGCCCTCGTACATCTCCAGGACCGGGCCCGGGACGGTTGCCTGACCGGGTGCCAGGCCGTACCCGAACAGGTTGCCGGGCAACTGTTCGGCGTAGATGGTGATCTTCTTGGTGACGCCGGCGGCGGCCCGGGCGGGGCTGCCTCCGAACGCGGAGCCGATCGCTGGGGCGGACGCGCCCAACGCCCCGGCGGCGAGCGCGCCGGTGGCGATGAGCGATCTACGGGACAGGTGGCGGTGAGGGCCACCAGCGTGATCGTCCATGGGTCTCCGTTCCCGACCGGGCGAAGACGCGACGAGGACAGGGTGCATCGACCGCCGAGCACGGGGGGCGGTGGCACGACTGAGGGTGAGGCTCGTCGCGGACTCTGCTCGGAAGACTCAGAACTTTCGATGGATGACAGCAACTTATGTAATCCATCGACGAAAGTACAGGTCTGATTGCAAAAAGATTACCTTGACATTGCGATGTTCGTCGATTGACATGAAGCTGACACGCACGGCCGGGCCGCGCCGCGAGGCTCGCTGACCCCGCCGGGGACATGGACCTGCCGCACCGACCGGGGGGCGGCTGGGCCAGTCATCGTCTGCCACGGCGGCAGGCCGGCGGGCAGGTACCGCCGCGGGCACTTCTCCCTGCGGCTGTCACGCACTCACGGGACCTGACCAGTTACCGGCCCGGATCCTACCTATTCGCGGTAGCTTGGCCGATATGACGGTTCTAGGCAGCGACGTCGTTGCGTCGTCTGGCCGCGAACTCTTGTCGAACGCCGACATCTGAGTGGAAAGCGATCATGATCGCAGCCTTGAAGGGGTTCACCCAGCAACTGGTGCCGGCGAATGGCATCAAGATCAACGCTGTCACGGGAGGCTCAGGCCCGCCGGTCCTTCTGCTTCACGGCTGGCCGGAGACATGGTGGGGATGGCACAGCGTGATGCCGCTGCTGGCCGAACATCTCAGCGTGGTGGCCATCGATCTGCGCGGCGCGGGCTTCTCCGACTGCCCGCTCGACGGCTACGACAAGGCGACGATGGCGCGTGACGCGCACGAGGTCATGGTTGCCCTTGGACATGAACGCTACGCCGTGTGCGGACATGACATCGGCGGAATGGTCGCCCTGCCACAGGCCGCCAGCTATCGGGAGGCTGTCACCCATCTGGCCGTCCTCGACGTTCCGCTTCCCGGCTGGACCGGATGGGAGGCGGCGACCGCAAAGCTCTGGCACTTCAGCTTCCACACGAACCGGGATCTACCCGAGCGTTTGATCCATGGCCGTGAGTATGACTATATTGCGGCCTTCATGTCTGAGCGACTCTACGATCACAGCACCTTCAATCCGGCGGACATCGAGATCTACGCGAGATCGATGGCGCTTCCTGGCCGCACCCGCGGGGGCATGGAATGGTATCGGACCCTCACCGCCGACCATGCGGCCGCTCTCGAGTACAAGAAGCAACCGCTCGCGATGCCGGTGCTGGGTCTCGGCGGGGACCAGCGCTTCGGTGCGCAGATGGTGCCGATGCTCGAAGAGTTCGCCAGCAATGTGACGGGCGGCGCGATTGCGCGGTGCAGCCACTTTGTCCCGGAGGAACGGCCGGATGACGTCGCGGCCGCTCTGATCGAGTTCCTCAAGGCCAAGTGAAGCGCAGCCATCTCGGTCGATCGATTGAACAAGGAGGGGAAGCTGTCATGACCGCACCTGTCATTCGCGGTGTCAATCATATCGGCATCACGGTGCCCGACATCGAAGCCGCAAAAACGTTCTTCGTGGAAGCTTTCGGCGCCCAGGTGATCTACCAGTCCTTCGGACCGGACGACCCACCGCGGCAGGGACCCGAATTCGAGCGGGCCGTCGGCGCCTTCCCTGGAACGATGGTGCGCGCGCAGGCAATGGTCAAGATCGGAACCGGACCCGATTTCGAGCTCTTCGAAATGCACGGCCCCGAACAGGCCCAGCCGGTCCGACCGAGCGACTTCGGCATCACGCACTTCGGTCTCTACACCGACGACATCGATGCATCGGTCGAGCGCTTCAGAAGGGCCGGTGGCACCCCACTCACGGAGCCTCGTGCTATTCCCTATACAACCGAGGAAGGTCCTGGAAACAGGGTCTGCTACTGCCGCACGCCCTGGGGCACGACGATGGAATTCATCACCACTCCGGACCGCATGCCCTATCACGACCAGACGGATCTGCGCAGGTGGCAGGACGAGGACGGATAGACCGGGCCGGCCGTCAGCCCATCGTGCGCTCGTTCGGCTAGTCGGACGCGCCGGGCGGCGTGGGCGCCTCATCGGGCGCACCGAGCCGCGCGACACGGGTCGGGTCGAGGACCCGGGAGAGGAACGCGCGGGTGCGTTCGTGCTTCGGCGCACCCAGCACCTCCTGCGGCGGTCCCTGCTCGACCACCACGCCACCATCCATGAACACCACCCGGTCGGCGACGTCGCGGGCGAACGCCATCTCGTGGGTCACCACCATCATCGTCATGCCGTCCTCGGCCAACTTGCGCATGACGGTGAGCACGTCGCCGACGAGTTCCGGGTCGAGCGCGGAGGTCGGCTCGTCGAAGAGCATCAGCTTCGGCTCCATCGACAGCGACCGGGCGATCGCCGCGCGCTGTTGCTGCCCACCGGAGAGCTGCGCCGGGAAAGCGTCGGCCTTGTCGGTCAGTCCGACGCGCTCCAGGTTGGCCCGCGCGATGCGCTCGGCCTCGGCCCGACCCCGCCGGAGCACCCGCCGCTGGGCGATGGTGAGGTTGTTCAGGACGGTCAGGTGCGGAAACAGGTTGAACGACTGGAACACCATGCCGATGCCGCGACGGACCGCATCGATCTCGACGTCCGGGTCGGTCATCTCGACCCCGTTCACCCAGATCGTGCCGGCCGTCGGCTGCTCCAGCAGGTCGACGCAGCGCAGCAGGGTCGACTTGCCGGAGCCGGACGGCCCGATCACGCAGACCACCTCACCCTGGCCGACCTCGAAGTCGATGCCCTTGAGCACCTCGAGCGGCCCGAAGGACTTGTGCAGGTCGCGGATCTCGACGGCGGGGCGGGGCGGGGTGGTCGTCATGGGGTCACCGGGCCTTGGCGTAGCGGAGTTCGAGGCGTCGTACCACCTGGGACAGGGGCAGGGTGATGATCAGGTAGGCGAGGCCGGCCACCAGCAGCGGGGTCGCGTTCACCCGGTCGTTGAGCATGTCCCGCCCGAACTTGGTGATCTCGATGGTCTGCGCCGTCACACCGAGCACGTAGGCCAGCGACGAGTCCTTGGTGAGCAGGATGAGCTCGTTCGTCAGCGGCGGGATCACGATCCGGAACGCCTGCGGGACGACGATCGTGCGCATGGCGGTGAAGTGCGACATGCCGAGGGTCCGCGCCGCCTCCATCTGCCCCTTCGGCACGGCCTGGATGCCGGCCCGGATGGTCTCCGCCATGTACGCGGCGGCGGTCAACCCGAGGCCGATCGCGATCGAGCCGAACACCCCGCCCGGAATCTCGCGCTCCGGAAAGGCGATCGGGATGCCGTACCCGACGAGGAAGAGCACCAGCAGCGCGGGCAGCCCCCGGAACAGCTCGATGTACGCCGTCGCCACCCAGCGGTACGGCGCTACCCGGGACAGCCGCATCAGCGCCAGGATGGTGCCGAACACGAGGCCGAAGGCGAACGCGCCAAGCGTGTAGAGGACCGTGTTGCGCAGCGCGACGGTGATGATCGTCGGGAACATCGACGTGATGATGTCGACGCGGAAGAACGCGTCGGCCAACCTGCCCCAGTCCGCGGCGACGAGCACCGTGGCGATGATGGCGATGAAGACCAGGTACTGGAGCCCGAGGGACAGCCGCTCCCGCTGGCGACGTCGCAGCTTCACGTTCGCTCGTTGCCTTCCCGGAGGGTTACCGACACGGAGGGCGCGCGGGACGCGCGCCCTCCGGTACTACGTGGTGCTCAGGCGCTCGGCCGCTCTGCGGCTCAGGCGCTCGGCCGCTTACCGATCCACTTCTCGTAGATCGTGTTGTACGTGCCGTCCTGCTTGGCCTTGGCCAGCACCTCGTTGATCTTCTTGAGCAGCTCCGGGTTGGCGTCCTTCTTCACCGGGAAGCCGTACTGCTCGCCGGTGTCGAACTCGGCGGCCACCTCGAACCCGCCCGGGTTCTTCTTCAGGTACTCGGTCCAGACCGGCAGGTCGTTGATGGCGGCCTCGACCTGGCCGTTGGCGACGGCCTGCTGCAGGGCGGCGAGGTCCTCGAACTCGACGAGCTTCAGGCCCTTCTCCGCCTCGAGCTTCTTGGCGTAGTCACGACCCGTGGTGGCCGCCTGGACGCCGAGCTTCCTGCCCTTGAGGTCGTCGAGCGACTTGTACGTCTTGCCGGTCTTCACCAGCATCGCCTGGGTGGCGTCGAAGTACGGGTCGGAGAAGTCGATGACCTTCTTCCGCTCCTCGGTGATGGTCATGCCGGCGGCGGCCGCGTCGCACTTGCCGGTGTTGAGGTCCTGGCCGGACTTGATCCCCTCGAACGGGGTGTCGATGATCGTCTGCTCGACGCCCAGCTCCTTGGCCACCAGATCCATGATCTCGACGTCGAAGCCGGTCACCGTGCCGCTGGCGTCCTTGGACTGGAACGGCGGATACGGCAGGTGGGTGCAGACGGTCAGCTTGCCCGCCGAGACCAGCTTGACGCCGCTGGCCTGGACCTCACTGTCGTCCTTCTTGGCGCAACCCGCGGTCAGCGCGAGGGCGGTGACGGCCACGACGAGGCCGGCCTGGCGGACGGCGCTTGGGAACCTCACGGCTGTGTCCCTCCGATTCGGCTTCCATTGCACAGAAAGCCAATCTGGTTAATAGACTTTGCGATAAGCGACCGTACCCGATCCGGCGCGTCGCCCCCAGGTCGCGCGGCGACCTCTCGCCCGGCCCGGCACACCACGCCCGGCCGGCAAACCCGACACAAGCGCCGGAAAGGGTCTCAGCCGCCGGTTCCCTCGGCCGCTCCGTCCGGGGTGAGGGCCCCCTCGTGGGGGTCTGTGTCCAGGAACACGTGTTGGTGGCCGTGGCCAGCGTCGACGCTGATCTGGTCGAGCTGGGTCGCCGCGACCGACCAGATCGTCGCGGCCTCGGCCGCCTGCCGCGCGGTGACGTCCAGCAGGGCCGCACGCTGCGCGGGCGGGACGCTGGCGGCCAGTGCGTAGGCATCGACGGCGAGCGACGCCTGCTGGACCGCTCCGCGCAGGCCTCCGCGCGCCACGTTGGTGGCGGTGGTCCCCGAGGGCGGCTCGGCGAACGGTTGGGCCGCCTGGCGCATGACGTCCTGCCACTGGCGCGCCTTCGCCGCGTCCGGCGCGCCGGTGCCGGTCGCCTCCGTCTTGATGGCGGACAGGACCGGGGCGACCTGGTCGCGCACGCGGCGGGCCGTCTCGGTCAGCTCCACGATCTGCTGGGCGTCCCGCTTCGCCTCGGCCTCCTTGATGGTCGCGATTGTCGCCTCGGTGGCGTCGGGACGGCCCACCTGATAGCCGATCAGCCCACCCAGCAACGCGGTGGCCAGCGCGATCACACCCGCGACCGCCGCGAAACGCGCTGTGCGGCCCGGACGCCCGCCGGCCTTGTCCAACAGGTAAGAGGGTCGGCCGGTGCGGCGCGCCATCGCATCTCCTCACATCGATGGTGTGGGGCCAAAGATTAGCCGCCCGTCACGACGTCCGTCGATAGCGCCGAGCTGCGGACTCACCCGCGCCAACAGCACCCAATCTGCTTGTTTGCACGGATTTGGCCTTTTTGTCCGGATTCGGTACCTAGGGCGGCCCTTGCCCCACCATCACCAACCCAGGACAGCCAATCGCGTCGCACCGAGGAGGACAAGTTGAGTGAACCCACAGGGATGACACCGGACGAATCGAGCGGTCGAGGACGCCGGCGCAAGATCAGAGCCATCATGGCCGGTGGGCTCGCCCTCGGCCTCGGCGCGACGATCACCCTCGCGGCCTGGAACGACTCGGAGTACGCCACGGGCACGTTCACGGCGGGCACGTTCAGCATGGAGGGCAGCACGAACGGCACCACCTACGCGGAGCACCCCACCGCCGGTACGGCCGCGGCGTTGGTCTTCAGCACCGGCTTCGACGACATCAGCCCCGGCGACGTGGTCGCGGCCCCCTTCGCTGTCCGGTTGACCGCTGCCACGACCTACGACGCGACAGTCACGGTGGCGTCGGCGACCCCCGCTCCGCCCGGCTTCGTCGGCCTCACCTACGGCATCGCCACCGTTCCGGCCTTCGCCGACTGCAGCGCCACACCCACCACCCCGACCTGGATCGTGGCACAGGGCACGGCGCTCAACTCGGTGACCGGGGCGGTCGTTCAACCTGACACAGGGCACGCCCCCCACGACGCCCGGGGCTCCGGTGAACCTGTGCTTCGTCGTCACGGCGGGACCCACCCTGGTGCAGGGCACGACGGTCACGGAAACCTGGCAACTCCTGGCCGAGTCCGTATAGGCGGCGGCCGTGGTCAACAGTCGGACACCGGCCGGAACACCACGGCCGCGCCGGACCCGTGCCGTACTCGCCGGCGCACTCGTTCTCGGCCTGGGAACGACGTCCACGCTCGCCGCGTGGACCGACAGCGAGTACGGCACCGGGTCGTTCGGCGCCAGCGTCTTCGGCACCGAATCACAGACCGCCTCCAGCAGTTGGGCGAGCCACACTCCGGCGGTCAACGCCGCGACGTTGGCGTTCAATGCGACGGCGATGTCCCCCTCGGTGTCCTTCTACGCCTTCCTGGACATCCGGACGACCGCGACGACGAACGTCGGCGGCGCGGTGGCGCTGACGAGTTCCACGAACAACTCGGGTGCGCTGCTGCCCGCGCTCGAGTACCGCGCGGTGCGGACGGCCACCAGCAGCACCACGTGTGCCGCCGCCGCGTTCACCGGTACGCCGACGTGGATCGTCGGGCCCAGCTACTCGGCCATCACCTCGGTGCCCGGCTCGCCGGTCTCGTCCACCATCACGGTTCCGGGCGGTGCGACACCGCAGCTGAGGTTCTGCTTCGAGGTACGGGTCCAGTCCGGCGCCAGTAACGCGTACCAGGGCACGACCGGCACGGTCACCTGGGAATTCACTGCCACGTCTACGTAAAGGATCTACACATGGTGGGACGCGTGCGTCGACGGCACGGCACCCTCGCCCGGGTCGGCGACCTGGCGCTGACGGTGCTCGCCGTCGGCGGGACGGTGTGTGTCGTCCTCGTCCCGCTGGCGTTCTTCTTCGACATCTCACTCATCCTGTTCAAGACCGGATCGATGAGCCCGACCATCCCCGCCGGCTCGCTGGCCGTGGTGCGTGAGGTTCCCGCGTCCGAGGTGGCGGTGGGTGACGTCGTCACCGTCGACCGCACGCCGTTGCCACCGATCACCCACCGGGTCGTCGTCATCGCCAACGGTGGCGGGCCGGCCCGCCTGCTCACCCTGCGCGGGGACGCGAACCAGTCCAACGACGCCGCACCGTACGCGGTCACCACGGTACGGCTCGTCGAGTGGTCGGTGCCCAGGCTCGGCTACGCGGTACGCACCGTGTCGAACGTGTACGCGATGAGTGCGATCACCATCGGGACCGCCGCGATCGTCACCTGGGCGTTCTGGCCACGTGCCACCGAGCCGCAGACCCGGCGGCGCGGAACGTGGCCGCGCCGGGGACCGGGCTCGCCGACGCCCGACCCGGCGGGAACAGACGTCGGCGTCGGCACCCCCGCCAGCGACGCGACAGGGCGCCACGACTCGACTCTGCGGCGCATGGTCGTCCTGGTGGCGGTGCTGCCCGGCGTAACGGCCGCCGTGCTGGCCAGCCCCGGACAGGCACGCGCGGACCCGACCGACGAGGTCATCCGCAGCCGGTACCTCACCCTGGTCTCGATCGGCGACCAGGACCGCATGACGAACCTCGCGCCGAACGAACCGGTGCCCTGGCAGGTGGGCGTATCAGCCCACGCGAAGCAGCCCGGCGAGGTGACCATCGCGCTGTCGGCGCTGGGCCCCCTCGCCGTCGATCCGGACGGACTCCAGGTCATGGTGGCCGTCTGTGCCCTGCGGTGGGTGCGGGGTGCCTGCCCCACCGGCCAGGGCGAGCAGGTCCTCGCCGACGGGCCCGCCACCAGACTGGCCGCACACCCGGTCACCATCAGCTCGATGCGCGCCGACCAGCAGCGCTGGGTCCTCGTCACCGCGAGCCTGCTCGCCCGATCCACCGCCTCCGGATCGGCGGATCTGGTCCTCACGGCGACCGGCTTCGGCGACCGGGCAACGGCGGGTGGCACGGTGGGGCCGCTGCCGCGTACCGGTGCCAACCTGTGGACGCCGGTGCTGGCCGGTGCCGGTGTGCTCCTCGCCGGCCTGCTGCTCATCCTCGTCACGCGCCGACACCGGCTGAAGGTGGAGCGGCCATGAGGCGTCGGCGGGCTCCGGCTCCGGCGGTCGCGGCCCAGACCTGCCGCGCTCGGCGGCGTTGGCTGGCGAGCGCTGCGGCACTCCTGCTCGCCGGCGCCGTCGTGCTCGCACCGCCACAGTCGACGCTTGCGGCGTGGACGGACACCGAGTACGGGACCGGCTCCCTGCAGGCCGGCACGGTCAGCCCACCGACGAACCTGCAATGCACGGCGGGCCTGTCCACCCCGCCGACCTTCACCTGGACCCTGCCGGTCGGCGGCCTGACCCGCAGCGGGTTCACGTGGTCGCTGTCGGGCGGCTTCACCGGCGGCGGAACTCTCGGCGCCAGCGCCACCTCGGTCACCGTCCCCGGCGGGTTGCTGGGCATCGGAACCGGCACCTTCCGCCTGGTGGCGAACGGCCCCGGCGGCTGGACGTCGACAGCCGTCACCGGAACGGTCGGCATGGTGACCGCGCTGCTCTACTCGTGCAGCGTGCCGTAGACCGGGTAGCCCCACTCGGCAAGGGGTTTCTCCAGCACCCGCTCGATCGCGACGAGCTGCGCCGGGCTGAGTTCGTCCCGGTACGCCTCCGCCCGACCCACGGTGAAGTCGTACCGGGAGAAGCCCTTCGCGAAGGCGGACGACCAGCTCAGGCCGAGGAAGTCGAGCATCCGCCCGACCTGCTCGCGCGGCTGCTCGACGAGGTCCTCGTAGCGCACGTCCAACCACTTGTCGGCCGGGTGCCGCAGCCGGGCCTGCGCGAAGGCGTCCATCAGCATCTTCCAGCCCAGCGCGGCGAGCACCGGGAAGGACCGGTCGGACTCGATCCACTCCTCCCGTAGGTCGGACGGGAGCGGGCCGTAGATCCAGTTGTCCGGCCCGCGCCAGCCGTCCCACCAGCCCATCTGCAGCCACGAGTTGGCCACCGCCCGGCCGTCGCGCACCACGTTGACCACCCGCAGCTCCGGGTACGCGGCGTGCAGCAGGCCGGTTCGCGGCCAGCCTGTGACGTGCTGCACCAACTGCTGACAGCGCTGCCGGGCGATCCGCTCGTCGAAGAAGGCCCGCAGCCGGCGGGCCACGAACGGGGTCAGGTCCTCGGCCAGCAGGTCCCGGCACGGGCGGGAGAAGCCGGCAAGCACCTGCCGGTCGAGCAGGTGGTACGCCTCTGACGGCGCCACCCGGAGCCGGCCTCGCTCGATCAACCGTCGACTGTGTCGCAACGAGGTCATCCCCGTCGGGCGGGGCGCCGAGCGCCGGTAGAGCGCCCCGTTGAACCTGCCCTTGGGGTTGAGCCGGGCGAGTTTGTCGTCCAGGCCGGAGACGAAGCCGACCGCGGGATGCCGGGAGAGCAACTCCTGGACCAGGGTCGAGCCGCAGCGACCGGTGCCCACCACCAGTGAGAGCATGTTCAGCCTTCCTGCCGGGTGGCGGGTGACGGGGAGACGACCGGGTCCGCGCCGAGGCGGGCCGCGGGGCGGCGCACCGGGTAGCCGAACCGGGTCAGGGCCACGGCGGTCAGCCCGGTCACCACGGCGTACGCGCGGGTGGGGAGCCCGGTCAGCCACTCGGTGTCGGCGACCACGTCGACGAGTCCGGTGCGGTGCCGCGAGGGATTGCCCGCCACCGAGTGGGTGGCTGTGAGTCGCACCGTGGCCGGTGTCGGGAACGGAAGCTCGTCGGGGCTCGCGCCGACGAAGCCGGCGATGCGAGCGGTGGTGACGGCCGGGTCGGCCACGAAGTCCTCGTACCGCACCCGCAGGTAGCGGCCCGGTGCCCGGCGGCCGCCCCACAGTCGTACGGTCGCGGTGTTCCAGACCAGCCAGAGCAGCGCGGCCTTGCCGACCGGTGGACGGCTCATCAGCTGGTCGCCGACGCGCCCGTCGAGGGTGCGTCGGCGACGCCAGGAGTACGCGGTGGCGCGCGGGTCGCGCACCACGTGCAGGACGTACAGGTCGATGCCGGGAAGGCTGCCGAGCAGGGCGCCGTAGGGCGGCAGCTTGGAGGAGTCGACGATGACACCGTCGGGCCGTCCGGCCAGGGCGTGCTCGGCGATCGAGGCGTAGAGCCGGGCCAGGTGCCTGTCGTCCGGGTGACCCGCGACCGGCGGACGCCCCCGAGCCCGGCGGCGCAGCAGTGCGGGCAGCCCACGCAGCCGCAGCCGCTGGGCCAACCGGGCGGCGATCCCGGCCGGGTCGGCGTCGGTCAGGTCGGCGCGCACCCGGGCCCAGAGCGGGCAGTCGGCCACCGGGGATCCGCAGCCGCAGGGCCGGTTCTCCAGGATGCCGCGCCGCCACAGGTAGCGCAGCTCGCCGGCCGCGAAGAAGCCCGGCAACTGTCCCAGGACCGTGGTCACCAGCGTGCTGCCACTGCGACCGCTGCCGGCGAGGTAGAGCACCCGCACCTGGCTCACCGGGCCGCTCCCCCACCGGCGGCGGCCCGCCGCCGCGGCGGCAGCGCCCCGGCGGCCTCCGCGTACAGCCCTCGGATCCGGTCCAGGTGCCGGTCCGGAGCGAACTGGGCGGCGATCTTCGCCCGGCCGGCCCGACCCATCCGGTACGCCCGCTCGGGGTCGGCCACGATGTCGTTGAGCGCGTCGCCGAGGGCGGTGGGCCGGTCGGCGACGACGATGCGGCCATCCACCTCCGGCTCGACGAGTTCGGGCAGCCCGCCCAGGTCGGTGGCGACCACCGGCACACCGCAGGCGAAGGCCTCCAGCACCGCCATCGGTTGGTTCTCGTGCCAGCGCGACGGTACGGCGACCACCGCCGCCGAACGGATCAGCTCGTGCAGGCGTGGCTTGTCGAGACGGCCGTGGAACCGGATCCGGCCGGGCGCCCGCCGCGCGGCGAGTTCCTCCAGCGCCGGGCGGGCCGGGCCGTCTCCGGCGATGTCCACAGTGACCCCGTCCGGCAGCGCGGCGGCCGCCTCGATCAGCACGTCGACGCCCTTCTCCGGCGCCAGCCGGCCGGCGTAGACGACACCGCCGCCGGGCGTCTGTTTCGCCGCGACGCCGGTCAGGTCGACGAAGTGGTTGACCACCCGCAACCGGTCCGGGTAGACGCCCGCGCGGCGCATCACGTCGGCCAGGAACACGCTCGGGCTGACGAAGAGCTGCACCGGGTCGTACGCGTCGAACTGCCGGTGCAACCAGGACTCGACCGCGAGCAGTCCGCTGCGCGACAGCGACCCGTCCTTGCAGCGGCGGCGGGCCGCCTGCAACGGGCCGCCGGTGACGCACGCCTGGCAGGGGCGGCCCCGGTCCAGCAGTTGGTAGCTCGGGCAGGCGAGCTTGTAGTCGTGCATGGTCAGCACGCACGGCACGCCGGCCGCGCGGGCCGCGGCGAGCACCGACGGGGAGAGCTGGTGGTAGATGTTGTGCAGGTGCAGCACGTCAGGTCGAAAGTCGTCGATCGCCCGGGCGAGGCCGCGGCGGCTCGTCGGCGACCACAGCATCCGACCGACGGCCACCGCGCGGGGCCGTACTCCGCGCGGCGCCGGCTCCAACTCCACTTCGGACGGGAACAGCGCGGCGTACGGCAGCGGTGACTCGTTCTCGGGGTGACGCATGCCGAAGGAGGCGACCGTGTCGCCGGCGGCCCGTTGCAGGTCGGCGAGGTCGAGCAGATACCCCTCCGCGCCGCCACGGCGGTAGAGGAACTTGTTCACATGCAGCACGCGCATCGACTCGGCCTGCTCACGTCGATCGGGCGAACCGGGCCCGGAGGTGATGACCGAGGTCTGCCCGCCCCGGCCACGGCCCACGGTATGCAGGGCAGGTCGGCGAGTCCAGTTCACGTTTGGCAGGTGTGGCTGAACGGGTGATCTTCGTCTGCCCGTGCGGTCCGCAGCCTGGCCTCCCGCCGTGATCTCCGGATAGCCTGGCTGCCGCCGGTCGCGCCCGCTCTGGTGCTGGGCCGGGCCGGTGCCCGACGAGGAGGACCGTGGCAGCCGACGACGAGGTCTCCGCGCTCGCGTACACCGCGCGGCGGGTCCGGCGGCACCTGCGCTGGGCGCGCACCGAGGGGATCGGTCGGCTGGTCGAGGAGGACCGCCTCAACCCGGTCGACCGCATCGGCACCGCCCTCGCCAAGCGACGGTGGCGACGACGGGCCGGCCGGGCGCCGGGCTCGGCGATGCCGGTCTATCTCGTCGGTCTGCAACGCTCCGGCACGAACATGCTGGTCCGGGGCCTGGACGCCGCCCCCGAGGTCGAGGTGCGCAACGAGAACGACAGCACCCTCTTCCACCGTTTCCAGCTCCGCCCGGATCCGGTGCTGACCGCCACGCTGCGGCGCAGCCGGCACGCGTACGTCCTGGTCAAGCCGCTCTGCGAGAGCCACCGCGTGGACGAGTTGCTGGCCCTGCCGGGGCTGACACCCGGGCGCGCGCTGTGGGTCTACCGCGACGTCGACGACCGGGCCCGCTCCGAGGTCGCCAAGTTCAGCGACGCCAACCTGCGCGCCCTGCGGGCGATCGCCGACGGCAGCATCGGCCGACGGTGGCAGGGGCAGCGCCTCGACGCCGACACCGTCGAGCTGGTCCGGGCCCACGACCCGCAGCGGTTGGACCCGCACAGCGGCGCGGCGCTGTTCTGGTACGTCCGCAACTCACTCGTCTTCCAGCTCGGTCTGGACCGGCGGCCCGACGTGCTGCTCTGCCACTACGACAGCCTGGTCGCGGAGCCGGCGGCGCAGGTCCGGCGGCTCTGCGCCTTCCTCGACTTCCCGTACCATCCCCGGCTGCACGCGCACATCGCCCCCCGCACGTCGCACGCGGGCGACCGGCGGCTACCGATCGACCCGCGGGTCCGGGCTCGCTGCGACGAGCTGGCCGACCGACTGGACCGCGCCGTGGCCGACGCCCGACCCGAGACGACGAAGGCGGTCGACAGTGACTGAGACCGGAACCCGCACCGCGCCGATCTTCCTGGTCGGGTGCCAGCGGTCCGGCACCACGATGGTGCGCCTCGTCCTGGACTCGCACTCCCGGATCAGCTGCGGCCCGGAGACCCGCTTCCTGCCGGACCTGCGACGGATCGTCGGCCGGGACTGGGATCGACTGGCCCGCTTCGGCTTCCCCCGCGAGGACTGGCTGCGCCGGATCCGGGACTTCTTCGGCGGTGTGCACGCCGACTACGCCGCCGCGCGGGGCAAGACCCGGTGGGCCGACAAGACCCCGCTGTACGCGATGTCGCTCGACTTCGTCACCGAGGTGTTCCCGGACGCCCAGATCGTGCACCTCATCCGGGACGGACGCGACGTGGTGGTCTCGCACCGCAAACGGTTCGGCTACTGGTCGGCGGTGAAGTGCGTGGTGAAGTGGCCGCGCTACATCCGCACCGCGCGGGCCGTCGGCGCCACCCTGCCCCCGGACCGCTACTACGAGCTGCGGTACGAGCAGGCGGTCGGCGAACCGGAGAAGACCATGCGCGGCCTCTTCGAGTTCCTCGGCGAGCCCTGGGAGGACGGCATCCTCGACTACGACAGCAAGCAGCACGACGTGGCGCAGAAGTACACCACCGAGGCGGAGCGGCGACGGGCGGCGGTGGGCGACACCGCGCCGATCTACGGCTCCCGGGTGGGCAGCTACCGCCGCGAGCTCGACCCGTTCCTGCGCCTGCTGGTCTGGGTCTTCTCCGGTCGGACCCTGCGCGCCCTGGGCTACCGGTGACCCGCCCGGCGCGGCTACGCGCGGTCGCCGCGGTCGTCGCCACGCTCCTGGTCAGCACCGGCTGCACCGCCCGCGACGACGACCCGCCACCGGCCGCCACCCCCTCCGCGACGACGACACCCGGAGCGACCGGCACACCCGGCGCGACAGGCACCGTCGGCCTGGTGGGCAACCCGTTCGGCGCGCACTGGGACTGGTCGCGGTACCAGCAGTTCGAGCCGTACCTGCGCCGGCTCGCCGGTTCGGCGACGTACGAGGAGATCTCCTGGTGCGAGATCGAACGGACCCCGGGGCAGACGGACTGGGCCGGGCTGGACGAGATCGCCACCCGCAGCCGGGACCTGGGCATCACCCTGCACCTGAAGATCCGCACCGGTGTGTGTTGGGCGACCGGTGGCACCGCGCGCTACACCCGGGGCGCGGCGAACAAGACCGAGTCGGCGATGCCCGGCGACCTCGGCGCGTACCAGCGCTTCGTCCGCTCGGTGGTGCAGCGCTACGGCCCGTACGGGGTGCGGGAGTACGCCATCGAGAACGAGGTCAACGCGCCGAGCTACTGGGCGGGCAGCCCCGAGGAGTACGCGCGGCTGGTCCGGGCCGCCGCCGAGACGATCCGCGCGACCGACCCGGAGGCGCGGGTGGTCGACTCCGGCATCAGCAGCGTCGCGTACGGCATGGGCGTCGCCGACCGGCTGGTACGCGCCGACCGTGTGCCCGAGGCCATCGCCGCCTACCAGGCGTACTTCACGCGTCGGGTCGGCACCCGGGGGCAGCAGATCCCGGCGGTGACCGGGGAGGCGCAGCTGCGGACGGCGCTCGGCACCGCGACCAACAGCCGCAGCCTGCGCTTCCTGGCGGTGACCGAGTCGCTGCTTGCCGAGCGCACCGTCGACGTCCGGCAGGTGCACTTCTACGAGCACTTCAGCGGGGTGGCCCCGCTGCTGGACTACCTGCGCGCGACCACACCGGCGGGTACGCCGATCCAGGCGTGGGAGGTCGGGCAGTTCTGGCGCGACGGTGACGGTGACCCGGCCAGCCGTGCAGCGGAGATGGTCAAGACGGTCACCCTGCTTGCCGCCGGTGGGGTCGGTGAGGTCAGTTGGCTGCCGTTGGCGTACAACCCGAACAACGCGGCCGGTAGCGAGGTCCGCTACGGCCTGCTCGAACCGGACGGCACCGAACGGGAGGCCGGCCGGATGCTTGCCGCCCTTGCCGACGCGGCCCGGGACGCCACCGTCACTCCGCTGCCCGCCTCGGTGGCCGGTCGGCTGGCCGGGGTCGCGTTCGTCCGGGGCGGGTCGAGCACGCTGGTGCTCTGGTCGGCGGCGAACACACCAGTGACCGTGCCGGCGACACCCGGCGGACGCTCCGGCGCGGTGGGCTCACCGCTGGATGCGGCCAGTGCCGGCACCACGGTGACCGACGTCCCCGTGCTGCTCCGCGCCGACCAGCCGGTGGACCGGATCCTCGCCACCGTGCGCTAGTCGGGCCAGGTTTCCGGCCAGCCCAACAGGGCGGCCAGGCGCGCGTTGTGCGGCGCGAACTGCTCGATCAGGCGCTCCCGCAGGGCCGGGGTCAGCTCGGACACACCCGGGTCGACGCGGCGGGTGTGCCGGGCGAACGCCTCCGGGGTGAAGGCCGGCAGGCCGAGGAAACGCACGATGTCGCCGTACGTGCCGGCCGGGTCGGCGTGCAGGTCTTCGGTCCGGGCGACGTGGATGCGCTCCCGGGGGACGTGCGCGAACCACCGGTGCAGCTGCTCCGCGTAGCGGCCCCGGGCCGCGTAGGAGAAGTTGCGCAACACCCCGTGCGCGGCCGGGCTGTCCGGGCCGCCCCGCGTCGCCCCGGCCAGCCGCTCCTCCTCGGCGTCCAGCGCGTCGGCGAAGGTGAGCGGCTCGACGCCGTACGAGCGGGTGTGCAGGTAGTGCGAGTAGGCCCGCTGCACCGGGTCACGCAGCAGGACGACGAAGCGGGCCTGCGGCAGTGTCGCCGCGACCCGGGCCGGCACGCTCGGGTGGAACAGGTAGTAGGGGCTCGCCTCGAACGTCCGCTCACCGGGGGCCAGCCGTGGAAAGTGCCCCCGGTACCAGCGCACCCCACGGGCGTGGTGGACGCTGAAGTACTGCAACTCCTTGCCGCTGGCCGCGCGTACCCGGGGATGCGCCGCGAGGTGGTGGTACAGCGACGTGGTGCCGCAGCGCTGCCCACCGATCACCAGGAAGTCGGGCAGCGGGCCCGGCTCCCCCGGTCGGGCCGCCCGTCCCCAGGCCCGCGCCGCGCGGACCCCCCGGCGCAGCCGGTCGGTGACCTGACGCCGCGCGCCGCCGGTCACGAGCCGACCCGGGCGGCGGGGCGGGGGGCGGCGGGGCGGCGGCCACCCCGGCGGGTCACCGAGCGCAGCACCATGACGTCCTCCCGGCTGAGACCGAGGGCGAGCACGGTGGCGAGGTACGCCACCACGATCGCGGCCAGACCGACCGCGAGCTGCACGGTCCAGCCCTCGACCAGCCACCGCACACCGAACCCGACGCCAAGCGCGACAAGCGCGGCGACCAGACCCTTGACCATGCCCACCGTGACCGGCACGGTGTGCACCTGCGCGCGCACCTGCCAGACCCGGGCGATGTTCACCGCCGCCAACGACACCGCCCAGGCCACCGCCGCGCCGAGGATGCCGTACGCCGGGATGAGCCAGAGGTTGAGCAGGACGTTGAGCACCAGGGCCGCGAGGTTGTCCGCCATGTTGACCGAGACCCGGCCGGACATGTTCAGCAGCGTCCCGCACGGCCCGGTCGCGGCGTTGACGAGCTGACCGAGGGCCAGCACGACCGTCACCGCCGCGCCGCCGACCAGACCCGGCCCGCCGACGAGGCGCAGCAGCTGCTCCGGTAAGACCAGCAACGCCACGAAGGCCGGAAGCGACAGCCGGAGCACCCAGCCGGTGGCGACCCGGTAGATCCGGCGCACCTCGTCCAGTCGACCCTGGTGGTAGAGGTGCGCCAGGTGCGGGCCGAACGAGGCGTTGACAGGTGCCAGCACGAACACCGCGATCGTCACCAGCCGGGTCGCCACGTGGTAGACGCCGATCGCGTCGGGTCCGTAGTCGAAGAAGCCGAGCAGCAACGCGTCCACCCAGATCAGCCCGGTGGACGACAGCGAGGAGACCCAGCTGACGGTGGAGAACCGGAACAGCTCGCCCGGCCGGTACACGGGTCGGGCGGTGGGTACCCGGCGCACCATCCGGGCGAGCGCCACGAGGGCGAACGCGGCGGCGCTCCAACTCCCCGCCACCAGCGCCCAGAACGCGCCGGTGAGGCCCGCCCCGAGAGCGAGTGCCAGGGCGGTGAGCACCAGCCGGGCGGCCGGCTCGTAGACCTGACCGATCAGCGCGTAGGCCCGTTGGGTACGCCAACCCCGGGTGGCCGCGAGCGCGGCCTCGCAGACGGTCGTGGCGGGCAGGCACAACGCCACCAACCGCAGCCCGGTGGTGAGCTGCGGGTCGTGCAGGGCGGCGGCCAGCCACGGCGCGCCGGCCGCCAGGCCGACGGCGATCACTGTGGACGCGCCGGCCGAGATGCCGAGCCCGAGCCGGATCGCGCCCCGGAGGGCGGCCGGCTCGTCGTCGGCGAGGTGCACCGCCACGAACCGGGTCAGCCCGGCCCGGAAGCCGGAGAGGGAGAGCAGGCCCAGCAGCGACAGCACGGCGTAGACCTGGGCGTACCGGCCCAGCTCGGGCACCCCCAGGGCCCGGGCCAGCACCAGCATGACCAGGAAGAGCGCCACCTGGCTGAGCACGGCGCTGGCCAGGTTCAGCACACCGCCGCGGGCCATGCCGCGTACCTGCTTGTCGCCGGCCTCCGGCGCGGGCGGCGGGCGGCCGGTCACCTCGCGCACCCGGCGGCCCGTTCCCCGCCGGTCACGGCCGTGCCGCGCCCACGGTCTCCGCCGGCGCCGGGGATGCCACCGGCGGCGCCGGGCGGGCGGTGGCACGACCCCGGGAGAGCAGTTCGAGTACGCCCACCAGCAGCACGCCGAGCAGCAGGCCCGCGCCGCCCACCGGCAGGGCGGTACGCACCAGCTCGGTCATCCGGCTGACCTCGTGCGCCTCGCCGATGCTCGTCACCTGTTTCGGGTCGGCGGCCTGGGCCTGCGCCCGTGCCGCCTGCAACCCCTCCCGCGCCTGGGACAGGGCGTTCGTCGCCGCGTCCCGCTGGGCCAGCAGGGCCTGGTAGTCGGGGAGCTTCGGCCCCAGCTCGTCGAGCTTCTTCTGGGCGGAGGTGATGGCGGCGGTCGCCGCGTCGACACCGCGACCGTTGCCGACCGCCTGCATGGAGAGCTGCTGTTGGCGCAGGCTGGTCAGCTCGCCGAGCGTGGCCTGGTAGATCCGGTCCGGCTGGGAGACCTTGTTCGCCTTCTCCCACTCGCCGATCGCCCTGGTCGTCGCGGTGACGTCGGCGTTGGCCGCCTCGACCTCGCTGGTGGCGATGCCGACCTGGGAGGAGAACAGGAAGGCCAACGCCCGGGTGGTGGTCGCGGTCAGCACCGGCGCGACGGCCGCCCGGTCACCGGCGGTGTACGTCACCTCGAGTTGGCTGCTCGCACCGACCTGGGTGATGGCGAGCCCGTCGCGCAGCCGCTCGGGCGACACCCCGGTGTCGGCGGCCACGTCGGCGAGGACCCGGGGCGAGGTGACCGCCGCGCCGAACGCCGCGACGAACTGGTTCGCCGCCTGCGTACCGGTGTACTGCGTCCCGGCCGCGCCGCCCACCAGCGCCGGCGCCGCCACGTACGCGGTCCCGTCGAACTGCTGAGGCGCGAGCAGGACGATGGCCGCCGCGGCACCGGTGGCGAGCACCGGCACCCCCACGAGTACCCAGAGACGCCGCCGGGCGACCCGCAGGTAGTCGACGATCTCCACCTTTTTCCCCAATGCTGTCGTTCAGTCAAACCGGGATGGACGTGCGTCGTGGCTGCTCGCCGGCCGGGTTCGGAGCCGGCTGGCGGGCGATCGCGCTGGCCGCCGCGGCGAACGCGACGAAGTACCAGAGGGTTACCACGTTGGAGATGACGTTGGAGGCGGCACTGACCGCCACGAACGCGGCGGCGCAGCCGGTGAACCCGACCGCGACGCCACGCTCGAAGCTGCCCGGCGGCGCCCGGCGCAGCGCGCGCCGCGCGGTGTGCAGAAAAGCAAGAAGCATCAGCAGGTACGCCCCGAGACCGAGCAGCCCGGTCTCCACGTACGCCCGCAGGAAGTCGTTGTGCGGTTTCTTCGCCTCGTCGGTCTCGCGTTGGGTCATGTTCGGCCCGATGCCGGTCACCGGATTGCGGTCGGCGAGCGTGACGATCTCGGTCCAGTAGCCGATCCGCCAGGCCAGGGTGTTTCCGGTCGGGTCTCCGCCGACCGCACGCGACGTACCGAGTTGGGCGAAGCGTTCGCCGACGGCGGGCACCAGGGCCACCCCGGCGACCGCCACCACGCAGAGGGTGACGAGCATCCGCTTGCTGCGGTGCAGCGCCGCGACCACCACCAGGCCGATCGCCGCGCCGAGCAGGGCGCTTCGGGTGTTGGTGAGGAGCAGGAACAGCAGTGAGAGCGCCAGCAACACCCCGAGCGACGTCCGCAGTCGACGGCCCAGGAAGCGATAGACGGCGAACCCGAAGATCACCATGAACATCAGGTAGCGACCGAAGGTGGTCGACTGGCTGAACGTGCCGCTGATCCGGGTGAAGTCGCCCTTCACCTCGGCCGGCGGGTTGCCGAGCAGCGACAGGACGACTGTGTAGCCGAGCGCCAGCACCAGTGAGGCGTAGCAGGCGAGCAGGACCCGACGGATCGCCGCAGTGTCCGGCATGAGCTGTTCCAGCACCACGAACATCACCACCACGGTGAGGATCCGCAACGCCTCCAGCAGGCTGTTCGCCGGTCGGCTGGCACCGAGGGCGCTGACCACGCTGCTGGCGCCGACGAGCAGCATGGCCCAGCTGAGTGGGGAGCCGCGCAACCGCCCATGCCGGCTGAGCTGGGCGGCCAGCCAGAGCCCGGCGGCGAGGAGGAACAGCACCGCGAGCAGCGTGGAGGGGTCCACCGCACGGGCCGCTCCGGCGGAGTCGGCCTGGCCGGCGCTCGGACCGGTCAGCTTGAACAGGTCCACGCAGGAGCGCACCGCGAGCATCAGCAGCACGTACCCGGCGAACCGGGTGAGCGCGAGGACGGCCACCGCGACCCCGGCGACCGCCGCGAGCGGCAGCACCATGCCCCTACGGTCACCGGCCGCCATGGAGACACCCGCGAGCACCGCCACGACCGCGGCGGCCAACGCCGCGCCGCCGGTGAGCAGGCGGGTCGGGTCGAGTCGCCCGCTCAGACGCGGGGTGACCTGCTGCGTGTCCTGTTCCACTGATCCCACTGAACTGAATCGGCGCTGCCCGGCCGCTGCCGGGCGCGGCCCACCGATGTCCTCCCGGCACAAGATCGGTTCAATCTAGCCCGGTCGCCCGGACGGCAGAAGGGGCCGTTGCGCCGACTGCTTTCTCCTCCGCGGGGCCGATCCGACACTCCCCGGCGGATCCGCCGCCCGGTCAGTCGGCGTCCGCCACGGGTCGTGCCCGGGCCCGCCGGCCCGGCTCCGGCGCCAGCTGGAGATAGAGCCGCTCCACCTCGCGAGCGGCGGTGTCCCAGCTGTACCTGCCGGTGACCCGCTCGCTCAGCGCGATGGCACCGGCCCGTTCCTCCGGCAGGTCGGCCAGCAGCGACGTCAGCACCCGGACCAGGTCGTCCTCGTCGCCGTCGCGGAACAGCCGCCCTCCGGCCGCGTCGGACCGCAGCACCTCGACGTGCGGCGCGATGTCGCTCGCGACCACCGGCAGCCCGTACGCGGCGGCCTCCAGCAACGTCAACGGCAGTCCCTCCAACCGGGACGGCTGGACGAAGCCGGCCGCGCTGGAGTACAGCTCGGCGAGCAGGTCGCCGTACGCGAACCCGGTGAAGACGATCCGGTCGTCCGTGCCGGCCTCGCGGCGCAGCCGGTCCACGAAGTCGTCGGTGAACGACGAGCCCCCGACGATCGCCAGGCGCATCGGGGTCCGGGTGCGGCGGAAGGCCCGAATCAGCAGGTCGGCCGCCTTCTCCGGAACCAGCCGACCGACGAGCAGCAGGTAGCCGCCGGGGGTCAGGCCGAACCGCTCCTGGATCTGACGGGTCCGCGCCGGTCGGGGCGGGTTCACCCCGTTCGGGATGTAGGTCGTCGGGCTGCCGAACCGGGTGCCGTAGTGGGCCGCGAGCCCCTGGGACACCGCCACCCGCTGGTGCGGGACGTACCCGCTGAGCCAGTGGGCGCTGCCCAGCACCGCCCGCGCGGCGAGCCCCCACTTGCCCCGCTGGTTGTCCAACCCGTGCACGGTCAGCACCACGCGCGCCCGGGACAGGGCGCGCGGAAGCGGCGCGACCAGGGCCGGCCCGAGCCCGTGGTAGTGCACGATGTCGGGTCTGGCGGTCATCGCCGCCACTGTGGAGGTCGCCGCGTGCACGATGGCGTCGAGGTGCTTGCTTGCGATCGTCTGGGTCTGGCGCAGCCGTACGCCCCGGTAGCCGTCGGCGGGCGTCTCGCCGTAACTGCGGCGGCAGTACACGGTGACCTCGTGGCCGTAGCCGGCGAGCCGGCTGGCCATCTCCTCCACGTGCCGTTCGATCCCGCCGTAGGTCGCCGGGATGCCCTTCTGGCCGATCATCGCGATCCGCAGCGGACGCCAGGCGGTGTCGGTGTCGGCCACACCCGCTCCGGACGGGCGTGTGGGGGCCACCCGCTGCCGGGGAATCGCGAGGCTTGCCGCGTGCTGGTCCACGTCCTCGGCCTGCAGGTCGGGATGGGCCACGTTGACTCCCCTGCGTGACTAGGTCCGCGCCCACCGCCCGGCCAGGTCAACACCTTGCCATGGATGGGCCCGTCTGCCAGCTGATCAATGAGACAGAAAAATCATCCATGGGATTCGCTATGCAGGGAATGGCACTGGGGTGACCGTGAGGTGGACGGCGACGGTGCCGCGTCGAACGGCCCGCACAGCGCGACGAGCCCCGGTCGATCGCGTACGGATCGGCCGGGGCTCGTCGGGAGTACCTGTCAGGCGAGATCGAACCGGTCGAGCTGCATGACCTTGGTCCACGCGGACACGAAGTCGGTCACGAACTTGGCACGGGCGTCCTGGCTGGCGTAGACCTCCGCGAGGGCGCGCAGCTGCGAGTTGGACCCGAAGATGAGGTCGACCGCGGTGGCGGTCCACTTCACCTCATCGGTGGCCAGGTCGCGGATCTCGTACACGTGCTCGTCGGACTTCGACGCGCTCCACCGGGTGCCCGGGGAGAGCAGGTTGGCGAAGAAGTCGTTGGTGAGCACACCCGGCCGGTCGGTCAGGACACCGTGCTTGCTGCCGCCGACGTTGGCGCCGAGGGAGCGCAGGCCGCCGATGAGGACGGTCATCTCGGGCGCGGTCAGGTTGAGCATGTAGGCGCGGTCGACGAGCAGCACCTCCGGCTGGGTCTTCTCGCCGGCGCGCAGGTAGTTGCGGAAACCGTCGGCGCGGGGCTCCAGGACCCGGAAGGAGTCGGTGTCGGTCTGCTCCTGGGTGGCGTCGGTGCGGCCCGCCCGGAACGGCACGGTCACCTCGACGCCGGCATCCCGCGCCGCCTTCTCCACAGCGGCCGAACCAGCAAGCGCGATCAGGTCGGCGAGCGAGATCTTCGCGCCCCCGGCCGCGTTGAACTCCTGCTGGATGCCCTCGAGGGCGGTCAGGACGGTGGCCAGCTGCTCGGGCTGGTTGACCTCCCAGCTGCGCTGCGGCTCAAGGCGGATGCGCGCACCGTTGGCGCCGCCGCGCTTGTCGGTGTGCCGGAAGCTCGCGGCCGAGGCCCAGGCGGTGGAGACCAACTGGTCGACGGTGAGGCCGGACTCCAGCACCTTCGCCTTGAGGGCGGCGACGTCGGCGTCACCCACCAGCTCGTGGTCGACGGCCGGCACCGGGTCCTGCCACAGCTGCGGCTCGGCCACCCACGGGCCGAGGAAGCGCTCGATCGGGCCCATGTCGCGGTGCAGCAGCTTGTACCAGGCCTTGGCGAACGCCAGGGCGAACTGGTCGGGGTTCTCCAGGAAGCGGCGGGAGATCTTCTCGTACGCCGGGTCGACCCGCAGCGACAGGTCGGTCGTGAGCATCGTCGGACGGTGCTTCTTCGCCGGGTCGAAGGCGTCCGGGATGATCGCCTCGGCGTCCTTGGCGACCCACTGCTTCGCGCCACCGGGGCTGGTGGTCAGCTCCCACTCGTAACCGAAGAGGATCTCGAAGAAGCGGTTGCTCCACTGCGTCGGCACGTCGGTCCACGTCACCTCGAGCCCACTGGTGATCGTGTCGGCGCCCTTGCCGCTGCCGTGGGTGCTCAGCCAGCCCAGGCCCTGCGCCTCCAGCGGGGCGCCCTCGGGCTCCGCGCCCACGTGGTTGTCGGCGACGCCGGCACCGTGGGTCTTGCCGAAGGTGTGACCACCGGCGATGAGGGCGACGGTCTCCTCGTCGTTCATCGCCATCCGGCCGAAGGTCTCCCGGATGAAGTGCGCCGCCGCGGCCGGGTCGGCGTTACCACGCGGGCCCTCCGGGTTGACGTAGATGAGCCCCATCTCGGTCGCGCCGACGCCGGCCGACATCTCCGTCTCGGAGGCGTAGCGCTCGTCGCCGAGCCAGGTGTCCTCCGGACCCCAGAAGATCTCCTCCGGCTCCCAGACGTCCTCGCGACCGAAGCCGAAGCCGAAGGTCTTGAAGCCCATCGACTCCAGGGCCACGTTGCCGGCGAGCACGAGCAGGTCGGCCCAGGAGATCTGCTGGCCGTACTTCTGCTTGACCGGCCAGAGCAGGCGACGGGCCTTGTCCAGGTTGGCGTTGTCCGGCCAGCTGTTGAGCGGCGCGAACCGCTGCCCACCGTCGCCGGCGCCGCCGCGGCCGTCCTCGATGCGGTACGTGCCGGCGGCGTGCCAGCTCATCCGGATCATCAGGCCGCCGTAGTGACCGAAGTCCGCCGGCCACCAGTCCTGCGAGGTGGTGAGGACCTCGACGATGTCGCGCTTGAGGGCCTCGACGTCGAGCTTCGCGAACTCCTTGGCGTAGCTGAAGTCCTCGCCCAGCGGGTTGCCCTTGGACGAGTGGGCGTGCAGCACCGAGAGGTCGAGCTGGTTGGGCCACCAGTCCCGGTTGGTACGCGGACGGCCGCCGGTCTTCGGGGTCGGCGAGTCGATCGCCGGGTTCTCACTCTCGCTGCCGTGCGCGGTCACCGAGTCGTGCGCGACCGGGCAGCCGGCCGCTGCCTTCTGGTCCACGCCCTGCGCACTGGTGGGGCCGTTGTCCTGGGTGTCGCTCATGTGCTTCCTTCCGAGCTTGCGGATCTCTGGGGCGTGCGGTCGGCCGCGCAGTCGGGGCAGGTGCCCCAGTAGACGACCTCCGCCTCGTCGACCACGAACCCGTGGTCGCCCGAGGCGGTGAGACAGGGGGCGTGGCCGACGGCGCAGTCGACGTCGGCGATGGTGCCGCAGGAGCGGCACACGATGTGGTGGTGATTGTCGGAGACCCGGGACTCGTAACGGGCGGTCGCGCCGGCCGGCTGGATGCGCCGCACCAGACCGGCGTCGGTGAGGACGCGCAGCACGTCGTACACCGCCTGGTGGGAGATCGTGGGATGATCCGAACGGACCAGCCTGATCACCGCGTCGGTGCCGACGTGCGGGTGGTCGCGCAACGCCGCGAGCACCGCCAACCGGGGCCGGGTCACGCGCAACGAGGCCGCCCGCAGCTGCGCCTCGAAGTCCGACATCACGGGTACGAACACTAGCTCACTATTTTGGAACGAATCAAGTTTCCCGCCGCCCGAGGTATCCCAACGGGGGACGATTCACCCGAGGTTAACCTGCCGGATGAAGAAAACCGGACAGCCATGTCGAGAAGTGCCGACCGGCTCCGTCCCCGTAGTGAGTGCGACCACGATGGGTCGCAGCCAGCACCGAGGAGCATCACGATGGCGAAGTACCTGCTGCTCAAGCACTACCGGGGCGCCCCGGCCGCGGTCAACGACGTGCCGATGGACCGGTGGACGCCGGCGGAGATCTCGGCTCACATGCAGTACATGCGCGACTTCGCGGACCGACTCGAGGAGACCGGCGAGTTCGTCGACGGCCAGGCGCTCGCCCCGGAGGGGACGTTCGTCCGGTACGACGGCGAGGGTCGTCCGCCGGTCACCGACGGCCCCTTCGCCGAGACCAAGGACCTCATCGCGGGCTGGATGGTGATCGACGTCGACAGCTACGACCGGGCCGTCGAGTTGGCCGGGGAGTTGTCGGCCGCACCCGGGGCGGGCGGGAAGCCCATCCACGAGTGGCTGGAGCTGCGCCCGTTCCTGAGCGAGCCGCCGACCATCACGGAGTGACGACCTCGATGGACGAGACGCTGCTGCGCAGCCTCACGCCGAGCGTCCTCGGAATCCTCGTCCGCCGCGGAATCGACTTCGCGGCGGCCGAGGACGCCGTGCAGGACGCCCTGGTCGAGGCGGTCCGCGTCTGGCCGGCCGACCCGCCGCGTGACCCGAAGGGCTGGTTGACCACCGTGGCGTGGCGACGGTTCCTCGACACCGCCCGCGCCGACGCCGCCCGCCGTCGGCGTGAGGACCTAGTCGACGAGGAGCCGACGCCGGGGCCCGCCCCCACCGTGGACGACACGCTCCGGCTGTACTTCCTGTGCGCCCACCCGTCGTTGACGCCGTCCTCGGCGGTCGCGCTCACGCTGCGCGCCGTCGGTGGGCTGACCACCCGGCAGATCGCGCACGCCTATCTGGTGCCCGAGGCGACCATGGCGCAGCGCATCAGCCGGGCGAAACGCTCCGTCTCCGGGCTGCGCTTCGACCGACCGGGTGACGTCGCGACCGTGCTGCGCGTCCTCTACCTCGTCTTCAACGAGGGCTACTCCGGCGACGTGGACCTCGCCGCCGAGGCCATCCGGCTCACCCGGCAGCTCGCGGCCGCGATCGACCACCCCGAGGTGGCGGGGCTGCTCGCCCTCATGCTGCTGCACCACGCCCGACGCGCCGCCCGGACCGCGCCCGACGGGACCCTGGTGCCCCTCGCCGAGCAGGACCGCAGCCGCTGGAACACCCGGTCGATCGCCGAGGGCGTCGCGATCCTGCAGGCGGCCCTCGCCCGCGACCAACTGGGCGAGTTCCAGGCCCAGGCCGCCATCGCGGCACTGCACGCGGACGCGCCGACCGCCGCCGAGACCGACTGGGTGCAGATCGTGGAGTGGTACGACGAACTCGCGCGCCTGACCGAGAACCCCGTCGTCCTGCTCAACCGCGCCGTGGCGATCGGCGCGGCCGACGGACCCCGGGCCGGCCTGACGGCGCTCGCGGCCGTGGACAGTGCGCTACCCAGGTACGCCGCGGCGGCGGCGTACCTGCACGAGCGCGACGGCGACCTGGCGACGGCGGCCCGGCTCTACGCCGAGGCGGCCCGGCAGGCCGCCAACCTCGCCGAACGCGACCACCTGACCCGCCAGGCCGCCCGGCTCAACGCCCTCGGGCGTCGCTGACCGGCAGAGCAACGGAAGCCTGCTTGCCAGGCCCGGCATGGGCGGTCCGGAAAGTTCCCGGAAGTTTCGGCGGCCGCCACTCGGACCGAGATCCGCCGTCGAGATTCCGCAGCGCACCCAGGCAACCTCTGATCGACTACTGACCTGGATGGATGCTGAGCGACGGCGGCAGCGGTGTTGCCACCCTGTTTCCGAAAATTATTGACAAGTCGACGACCCGGTTAATACGGTCGCCATCGACGGCATTCGATTGTCGTCGGCACCAGCCACCACGACCCACTTCTCCGGTCGCCGTGCAGCACGACCGGCCCACCACCACCGAGCGGTACGACGCCGTGGCCGACAGTTGACCACCGGCAGCCTGCCGAGGCGTACCGCGCCGCTGGCCCCCGCCAGCCGTCACGAGGAGGCAACAGTTCCATGACCGACACCAGCCACACCACGCGCAGAGGGCGCGGCCGCATGCGGTTGCTCCTCGGCGCCGCATGCGCCGCCGTCGTGGCCGTCGCGGGCACGATGACGGCCACCAACGCGTACGCCGAGGCCGACCGGACCCTCACGTCGAACCTCACCGGCACCCACAACGGGTACTACTTCTCGTTCTGGAAGGACAGCGGCAACGCCAGCATGACGCTGCGCGCTGACGGTCGATACACCAGCAGTTGGGACAGGAGCACCAACAACTGGGTCGGTGGCAAGGGTTGGGCCACCGGCAACCGACGGACGGTGACCTACTCGGGCAGCTACAACCCGGGCAAC
This sequence comes from Micromonospora sp. NPDC003944, assembly GCF_053605225.1. Taxonomy (NCBI): domain Bacteria; kingdom Bacillati; phylum Actinomycetota; class Actinomycetes; order Micromonosporales; family Micromonosporaceae; genus Micromonospora; species Micromonospora sp. NPDC003944. Next base: position 770 of record NZ_JBSGIV010000038.1, on the reverse strand, counting down.
AACAACACCTACCTGGCCCTGTACGGGTGGACGCGCAACCCGCTCATCGAGTACTACGTGGTGGAGAACTTCGGCAGCTACAACCCGAGCAGCGGCGCCACCCGGATGGGCACGGTCACCACCGACGGCGGCACCTACGACATCCTCCGCAGCCAGCGGGTCAACGCCCCGTCGATCGACGGCAACCAGACGTTCTACCAGTTCTGGAGCGTCCGCCAGCAGAAGCGTTCGAGTGGCACCATCACCACCGCCAACCACTTCGACGCCTGGGCCCGTGCCGGCCTGAACCTCGGCAGCAACCACAGCTACCAGGTCATGGCCACCGAGGGCTACCAGAGCCAGGGCAGCTCCGACATCACCGTCCGGGAGGGCAGCGGCGGCAGCAACCCGACCTCCGGGCCCACCACCGGCAACCCGGGGACCGGCAACTGCAACGCGACGATCTCCGCCGGCCAGCAGTGGGGTGACCGGTTCAACTTGAACGTCGCGGTCAGCGGCACCAACAACTGGGTGGTCAGCCTCGGCCTCGGTGGCGGCCAGAGCATCCAGAACAGTTGGAACGCCTCGGTCAGCGGCAGCAGCGGCACCGTCACCGCGCGACCGAACGGCAACGGCAACAACTTCGGGATCACGGTCATGGCCAACGGCAACTGGACCTGGCCGACGATCAGCTGCAGCAGCAGTTAGCCCCGATAGAACTCCGTACACCGGGGTGGCTGCCGAGGACGAGGACGACGACGGTCAGGCCGCGTCGGGTCGCAGGTACGCGC